>CAYYSC010000171.1:0-7118 GCA_964474065.1 uncultured Rhodospirillales bacterium
CGCGGCGTCGAGATCGCACAGACGGCCGACGAGCTTGGCTTCGACAGCATCTGGTGCGCGGAGCACCACTTCTCGACCTACGGCTATCTCTCCCGCCCGCTGATGATGGCGAACCATATTGCCAGCAAGACCAAGCGTATCCGCGTCGGCTCTGCAGTCGTGGTGCTGCCGCTGCACCATCCGCTGATTGTCGCGGAGGAAATTGCGACGGCCGACATTCTGTCCGGCGGCAGGCTGGATGTGGGCCTCGGCCGCGGCTACCAGCCGTACGAATTCGAACGCCTCGGCCACGATCTATCCGAAAGCCGGGCGCGCTTCGAGGAAGCCGTGGACATCCTGATGCTGGCCTTCAAGGGCGAGCCCTTCAGTTACAAGGGCGAGTTCTTCAATTTCGGCCAGACCAGCATATTCCCGACCCCGATCCAGAATCCGCATCCGCCGATCTTCGTCGTCGGCCAGAGCATCGAATCCATCGAGGCCACGGTGAAGCGGGGCTTCAACGTGGTGTCCGGCGGCTTCGGCGTGCCGATCCAGCGGCTGCGCGAGTTCCGCAAGGGGTTCGAGGCCATGGACGTGGATCCGGCGGTGAAATCCAAGGTCCGTATCTCTACCCAACGCCCGGTCTATGTGACCCACGACGACTCGGAACTGCCGGCCATTGTCGAGCAAGCCCGGTGGAACATGCGCGTGACCCTGAGCTTGCGTGCCGGGCTGGAGCGGGTCGAAAACGGCAAGGCCATCGCCGTGCCGATGGAGAAAGAGCCGACCGATCGGGAATTGCTCGACAATTACTTCGTCATGGGCACGCCAAAGCGTTGCATCGAGCAGCTGCACGAACTGAACGACGCCATGGGCCTGACCCACTTCAACGCCAGCTTCTGGTTCGGCGACCTGCCGCGGGAAAAGGTGCTCAACTCCATGCGCCTGTTCGCGGAAGAAGTGGTGCCGGCGTTTCGTTAACGCCGGTTTCAGATCAGACTACCGCGCGACCGGCAACGCAACAACAACCAAGGAACAACGCCCATGCCCCAAGATACCCTCCGGATCGGCCTGATCGGCGCCGGCGGCAATACCCGCTCCCGGCATATTCCCGGCTTCCGCGAGCAGGAAGGCGTGGAGATCGTTTCGGTCGCAAACCGCACCCATGCTTCGGGCCAAGCCGTGGCGGACGAATTCGGGATTCCCACCGTGCATGACGACTGGCGGTCTCTGCTGGCGGATCCGAGCATCGATGCCGTGTGTATTGGCACCTGGCCTTACATGCACAAGACGCTGACCATCGCTGCGCTGGAGGCAGGCAAGCACGTTCTGTGCGAAGCGCGCATGGCCATGGACTTCGCCGAAGCGAAGGACATGCTCGCGGCAGCCCGCAAGCGTCCGGATCTGGTGGCCCAGATTGTGCCCGCACCGCACACCCTCGCATTCGACCGCACCATCCAGGACATGGTGGCAGAAGGCTATATCGGCGATCTGATCGCCCTTGACGCCCGGATCGCGGCTGCCCGTACCTATCCGGAGCCGAGCGCGCCGGTACATTGGCGGCACGACCGCGCCCTCTCCGGCAACAACGTCATGAACATGGGCATCTGGTACGAGGCGATGATGCGCTGGGTCGGCCCGGCCCGCTCGGTCATGGCGATCGGCCAGAGCGTGGTGCCTTACCGGCTGGACGACCAAAGCCGCCGCATGGCCATGCAGATCCCCGATCACATCGACGTCGTCGGGGAGATGGAACAGGGCGGCCAGATGCGCTTCAACGTCTCCAGCGTGGCGGGACACATGCCGGACATGGCGGATGTTCACCTGTTCGGCACGGAGGGCACGATCCGCCTGCGCCAGCCGGTCGGCGGCGACATGGAACTCTCCGCCGGCAAACGTCGGGAGACGGAGTTGAAACCCGTGTCGATCGACCCCGCGAAACGTGGCGGCTGGCGCGTGGAGGAGGAGTTCGTCAACGCCGTCCGCGGCAAGGAGCCCGTCACACACACCGACTTCGTCACCGGCTGCCAGTACATGGAGTGGACGGATGGCGTCACGATCTCCCTGCGGCACGGGCGCAAGGTGGTCCTGCCTCTTTGAAGCCGAAGGCCGGGCGCGTCCCCGTCTGAACGGCCCAACGTGCCCCCCCAGTCTGAACGGTGCATGACAAGCATCGGGATAGACAGGGCCGCCAAACAGGTCGTAGCTTGGCGCGCAATCAACAAATGGAGGAAGCCTGATGTCTGCCGATCCGAACAGAGTGCTTTGCTGCGGCGAGAACCCGTTCATCCGCATTTCCGAGACCGACGGCGCGCCGGAGACCACCGTCGCGAGCTATTGGCGCAATGTCTTGTCTCCGGCCGGGCCCGGCCATGTCCTCTACCTGAAGAGCGAACTGACCGATGGCGCTTGGCGCATCTGGTCAGACAACATCGCCATGACCCGCTGGCTGCAGCAGACCATCCAAGGGATGCTGAATCCGGAACTGGCCGACCTTTCCATTCCGGTGGAGGAAGCGGCGTTCGAGAAAGACGGCGATCCCCACCGCTTCTACACCGAATACGTGACGGCACCGGGTGTGGACATATCGCTGACTTGGTTCGACCTGGGCGACCCCTTGATGATCCATACCGAGCCCGGCGAGCGGCCCTACGGCGTCAATACGGTCCTGATCCCGGCAGCGGGCACCCGTCTGGTCATGAATGGCCAGCAGGCCAGAGGCCGCGCGTGGCCGCGCGAGCGCGAAGGCCGGCCGTTCAGCACGTCAGCGCTCGCCTTCTGCGAGAGTTGGACCGAGAAACGGTAAGGACCGGCCTGACACGGCGGCACCGGCGGAACCGGACAAGCCGTCGTCGCCCACTCGATGACGGCCCAGGCTGATTGACTCGTCCGGTGAGCTATTCGGCTCCGCCCTCACCGTGAAAAAGTGCCGGCGCGTCGATTTCCGTGATCCCGACGCGGAGGCGGTGGTGGAGCACGGCAGGACTTGGTCATGCGGCCAGGCTGGCCAGGCCAGAACCCGCCGGCCAGCCGTCCACGGAATGGCCGTTCAATTCGGGATGCCGCCTGAGAGCCAGCGCCGTCCATCCGATCGACGGAATCCCGATTTGCGGATCGCGGCAGTGGTAATAATAAACCCAGACAAGGCGATAATGGATCTCAAAGCGACCGCCCCTGAAGAACCAATTGGCAAAACTGACAAGCGGGGTGCACAACGCCAAGCCGATTTCAACATCGGTTGATCAGGGCGGTCATGCAGCCCGCTTGGCCCTATTCGCCAAGGTTCGGCAGGAAGAGAATGATGTCCGGGAAAGCCATCAACAGGGCGACAACGAAAATGTCCGCAACCAGAAACCAGAGAATTCCGCGGAAGATTGTTGTTGTCGTGGCCAAATCTCCCACCACCCCCTTAATCACGAACACATTGATCCCAATAGGGGGTGTGATCATGCCGATCTCAAGAAACTTCGTCAGCACCACACCGAACCAGATCAGGCTATAGTCCATGCCCTGCAAAATTGGCATGATCACGGGCAGCGTCAGCAGCATTGCCCCGATCGGCTCCAGGAACATGCCGATGGCAAGATACATCAGCGCGATCATGATCATGATCACCACCGGATCGGCGCCAAAGCCGAGCACCACGTCGGACAAAAACTGCGTCGTCCCGCTCAAGGCCAGGAAACGGGTAAGCATCGCCGCGCCCACGGCGATGATCAGCAGGGAAGCCGTGGTGACCAGCGTTTCGATCACCGCGTTCTTGATGCTTTCCCAGGTCAGTCGTCGCTTCAGCCCGGCGACGATGAACGAGAGCAAGGCACCGATGCCCCCGGCCTCCGTCGCGGTGAACGCCCCGCTGAACAGGCCGCCAAAGACGCCGATCAGAATCAGCAGCAACGGCCAGTTCTCGCGCAGGGCCGCCATGCGCTCCGCCAGACTAGCGCGGCCTTCGTAGGGCGGGGCCAGTTCGGGGTTCAGCTTGGCTCGGATCATCACCACCGCGACATAGCCGATAGCGGTGATGATGCCGGCACTGATGCCGCCCAGGAACAGTTTGCTGATCGGCACCTCGACAAAAATGCCATAGAGGATCAGCAGGATTGACGGCGGGATCAGCGCGCCGATCGTGCCGGCTGCCGCCACTGTGCCGGTTGCTAGCGCCGCGTCATAGCGGTTGCGCATCATCTCCGGTACGGCGATGCGGCCCATGGCGGCTGCACATGCAACACTTGATCCCGTCACCGCGGCAAAGCCCGATGCGCCGAAAATGCTCGCCACTGCCAGACCGCCAGGCAGCCGCGCCAGCCAGACGCGGGCCGCGTCGAACAGGTTCTTGGTCAGCCCCGCATGATAGCAGAAATAACCCATCAGCAGGAACATGGGCACAGAACTGAGCGTCCAATGCGCGGTGAAAGCATAGGGGGTGGAGGTCAGGATGCTCAGCGCCACCCGTTCCCCCACCAGAACCCAGATACCCACGAACGAGACACCGATGAGCGAAACGCCAACAGGAATGCGCAAGGCCAGCAAAGCCACCAGGGCGCCCAGTCCTGAAAGGCCGATCTGAATATCGGTCATTGTGTAAATGTCCCCTGGATTTTAAATCGTCTCGAAGAAGTGGCTGTCGCCTCTGTTCCAGGGATCGGTGTCACCCAGGCCGCTTTTACTGCCGGTCAAATAGATCAAAAACTGGTAGATAAGTATTAGCGTAATCAAGCCAAAGCCGATCGGCAGCATGTAATAGCCGGGCCAGATCGGCAATTTGACACCCATTTCCATGACATAGGTGCCCGCGCTTCGCTTGCTTTCTGCCTGGATCCAGGAAGTCCAGGTCAGTAGCCCGAACACGGCTGCCGAATAGAGCCACGCCCACCGGTAAGCATGACGCTGCACGCCCTGAGGCAAAAGCTGCATGAACACTTCGACCGAAATGTGAGCATCCCGTTTCTGGCAGAGGGCCAACGGAATGAATGCTGCGATCACCATGTAATAATTGGAAACGATCGCGATAGTTGCCGGCATGGGTTCGTTAAAAAAGTAGCGCCCGATGACGTCCGCACTGATATTCAGCATCATGACCACAACGGCCACGCCGGCAAAAATGGTCAGAAAAAACGTGATGCCAGATAACACCCGCCCGACGAAATACATGGAGTTTTTCCTGCTGTTCCTGGATTTCGAAACGGCAATAGGGAGACTTTCGCCGCACGGCCAACCGGCAGGCCCGAGAGCCAAATTCCCCAGTCGACCGCGCCGCAGAAACGCCTACATGCCGTAAGAAGCGGCGTCGATGTTGCTGTAAATTTCGCGCTTATAAAGCTCCGCGACAGCCTTCCAGTCGGTACGGTCAATCTCTTCGTTCATCATTTTCTGCCAACGGCGGGCAGTCTCCGCAAACTGTTCCGCCGCCTCGCGCGGGTTCTCGACGCCAAAGTCCTCCTTGCCGGACTTGATCGACTCTTCGAAGTTTTTGGCTGCAAACGCTGCCTGTTTGGCCAGCAATTCCGGCGAGGGCTCAACCAATTCGACACCCCAGCCCTCCAACTGATCAAAAACCTCCGCAAACTGTCGATCCAAATGCGTCAAGGCGTAGGCGGTACTTTCGGCTGCCAGATCCATCAAGACCTGGCGCTGCTCCGGTGTCAGGCTTTGCCAGGTATCACGGTTTACCGCCCATAGCGACATGCTGTGGAAAGTGCCGATCGGCAGACGGGTGACGGAGGTGATCACGTCCTGAAGGCCGAAATTCGGAATTTCCGTTGGTGTGGACAATGTCGCGTCCAACACCCCGGCATTCAGTCCTTCATAAATCTCGTTGCCGGACATGCTCAACGCCTTGCCGTCGAAAAACTCGGCCCAGCGGCGGAAAAAGATGCTGCCGGCCCGGAATTTCTTGCCAACGAAATCCTCTGGATTCCGCATCGCTTCGCCGTTGACAATCGGAACGTAGGGCGGGTTTCCGTACATCGCCAAGACGACTTGGTTCTTGTTGGCAAACTCTTGCTTGCAAGGCTCGCAGTTCAGCACGAACTCCGTGTTCGCCCCGGAAATGGCCACTGCCGAATCGGCGAAGCCGGAAATGTTGGAAAGGAAGTTGTTATACGGGAACTCCGCCGGCCAATAAGGAAGCACTGTCAAACCAACGTCAGCAATCCCATCGCGCAGGCCATCGCTCATCTCTTTGAGCGCCATCAACGACGAGCAGTAGTTCCGAAGCGTCAGTTCGTCATTCGTGCGCTTTGGCAACTCTTCTTCGGCATATGCATAGGCTTTGACCAAGTCGTGGCTACAGGGCAGCCCAGGCTCGAAGCGCAACTCCCGTGCCGAGGCGTTCATGGCAAACACGGCTGCCCCAAGCACCGCGGCGGCACCTAGCGCCGCCCGGCGGACGTTCAATTCCATCATTGGCTTTTCCTCCACTCGCAGATTTTAAATCCGCTGATTCTTGTAAGGTCGTCCGTTAAACGACTTTCACTCGCTCCGGAGCACCTGTCGCCCGACGGCATTAGAGGGAAGAAAAATGGGGCTGTCCAGCATCAGCCGCACCGTGGGGCCGATGCCGGCTGTTGCGGAGCTAATCCCGCTCTGTTTCGCCTCTGGCCGGACCAGACCTGAGGAATAGCCAGAGGCACCAGATCAGGTAGAAAAGAATCCCCACGGACAGGACTGTATGGCCGGGCTGGAGGTTGAGGGTAGGCTCCGCCCGCCGCAAATCCGGCGTCAGTGCCGCCGCCCGCGGCAGATGAGGGCCGATATCCGGATGCGGCCCAAGGTTATCGTTAAATTCAAGTACCACCGAATCCGTCACGGGGCGGACGTCCTCACTGTAGGAGGACGGGCCTTGCCGCCCCACAATGAACGTCGGCGGCGCCGGACCGACAACGGTTGCCTGCATAGCCAGGACATCCACCGGCTCGCTCATGCCTTCATAGACGTTCCCCCCGATACGGGCGCGCTGCAGAAATGGCAGCGCAAGCCGCGCAGCGCCAATCCACCAGTCGTCGGCATCGAGAAGCTTTACGCCGGTCTCTCCATGCAATGCATCCACAAGGTCCGGACGCTCCAGGGTCGCCAGGACGACCGCCGCATCGGCCTTGTCGTCCGTAACGGCATCGACCGCGGCAGCGGCATTCGTGTCG
>CAYYSC010000172.1:0-7088 GCA_964474065.1 uncultured Rhodospirillales bacterium
GCAGATTGTAATGATGCCGGAGCTGAATTTCGCCCAGCTTATAAAGCGCTTCGCGTGCCTCATCCCGTTTCAGGTCCAGCACCACCGACCGTTTGTTGCGGCCTTTGATCAGAAAGGCGGCGGACATGCCCGGATGGCGGGATGCGCCGACCTGGCGGGAGATATCGCCTTCCGGCCCCTCCACCTTGATTACGTCGGCGCCCATCTCGCCCATGATCTGGGTGCAGTAGGGGCCGAACATGACGGTGGTGAGATCGATGACGCGGACGCCGTTTAAGGGGCCGCGCGGCGTGTTCTGTTCATCCATGGCTTGGGTCCCGCAATTCGACTTTGTGACAACAGGCTTACCCCACCGCCTTAAAAAGCTCAAAGGCCGTGAACAGCGCGTGAGACTGGCTGCCGAGGATCCGGCCTATATTTGTCTTCGTACGTCACCATATATCCGGCATCTTTCTAGAAGGAGTCGTTAGTCCGAATGGCCGGGTTCGCCTTTGATTGGCTCCGGAACGAGCCTGCCGGCCTCTACTGTGTGCCCGGCGATTTTTACATCGATCCCCATCGGGCAGTGGCGCGAGCCGTCGTAACGCACGGGCATGCCGATCACGCGCGTCCCGGTCACGCTGCGGTATTGGCGACCCCCGAAACGCTGGCAATTATGGACGTGCGCTATGGCAAGGGCCATGCAGCTTCGGTGCAGCCACTGGTCTATGGTCAAAACCTGCAGCTCGGCAAGGTGACCCTGCGTTTTGCGCCCGCGGGCCACATCCTCGGCAGCGCGCAAGCGGTCATCGAGCACCGCGGCGAGCGGGTAATCGTCTCCGGGGATTATAAGCGCGGCGCCGATCCAACCTGCGAGACGTTCGAGCCGGTGTCCTGCGATCTGTTCATCACCGAGGCGACTTTCGGCCTGCCGGTCTTCAAGCATCCGGACCCGGCCGGGGAGGCGGGCAAGCTCCTTCGCTCGCTCAGCGTTTTTCCGGAGGCAACCCACCTGATCGGCGTCTACTCCCTAGGCAAATGCCAGCGGGTGATCGCGCTGTTGCGGGCTGCCGGTTACGATGCCCCGATCTATCTGCACGGTGCCCTGGCCGCGTTGACGAATCTGTACGAGGTCTTGGGCGTACCGCTTGGACGGCTGGTGGCTCTCGAAGCCAAAGCGAAGAAGGAAACGGCTGGGCGCATCGTCTTATGCCCGCCCGGCGCGCTGGCCGACCGCTGGTCCCGGGGCTTCCCCGAGCGCATCACTGGCGTAGCGTCGGGCTGGATGCGGATCAGGCAGCGGGCGAAACAGCGGCGGGTTGAGCTGCCCCTGGTAATCTCGGACCATGCCGACTGGCCGGAATTGACGCAGACCATCAAGGAAAGTGGCGCTCACACCATTTGGGTGACGCACGGGCAGGAAGATGCCTTGGTGCACTACGCCCGCCGGGAAGGGCTGGTCGCCGCACCGCTCTCATTGCACGGCCGTGGCGAAGAGGAGGCCCAATGAAGCGCTTCGCCGAGCTGCTGGAGCGGCTGGTCTTCACCAGCAGCCGGAACGAGAAGCTGCGGCTGCTGTCGGCCTATTTTGGTGAGGTGCCGGACCCGGACCGTGGGCTGGGCTTGGCAGCGATCGGGGGCACGCTGGAGGTGCCTGCGGTGACGCCGGGGGTCGTGCGGGGGCTGGTCGAAGAGCGCGCCGACCCGGAACTGTTTCGCCTGTCCTACGACTACGTTGGCGATCTGGCGGAAACAGTCTCGCTCATCTGGCCGGAAGAGGGGAGAGGTCATGATCTGACATTGGCGGAAGCGGTGGAGCGTTTGCAGGGAGCGACCCGGCGAAGCATCCCGCCCGTTCTGGCAGGGTTGCTAGACATGCTTGGGCCGAGTGAACGGTTCGCCCTGCTGAAGCTCTGCATGGGCGGCCTGCGGGTGGGCGTGTCGGCGCGGCTGGTAAAGCTGGCGCTGGCGCAATACGGGGGCAAGCCGGTGGAAACGATTGAGGAACTCTGGTTCGGCCTTCAGCCGCCATATTTTGAGTTATTTGCCTGGCTGGAGGACCGCGGTCCTGCTCCCGCTTGCCGGAGCAAGGTGATGTTTCGGCCTGCCATGCTCGCTCATCCTTTGGAGGACGAGGAAACCGCACGGCTCGATCCGTCGGAATTTCTCGTCGAATGGAAGTGGGACGGCATTCGCGTGCAGGCCGCGTCGTTCGGCGGAGAGCGCCGGCTTTATACCCGTACAGGAGAGAACATCGGGCATGCCTTCCCAGACGTGATCGACGCGATGAACTGGGAAGGGGTGATTGACGGAGAGCTTCTGGTCCTCAGAGATGGCCACGTCCAGCCCTTCGACCAGCTTCAGAAGCGGCTCGGCAGGAAAGCGCCGCCGTTGAAGTTGTTGAGAGAGAACCCCGCCCATATCCGCGCCTACGACCTGTTGGAAGTTCCCGAAGAAGATCTGCGGCCGCGCCCGTTCGCCGAGCGGCGGCTTCGCCTGGAGGACTGGTTCGGGGAACACGATCCTGCGCGCATGGACCTTTCCGAGGCATTCCGGGCCGCGGAGTGGGGAGAATTGGAGCAGTTGCGGGCATCTTGCCGGGAAGTGGGCTACGAGGGCCTGATGCTGAAGCGGGCTGACAGCCCTTACCTGGCTGGCCGGGTCAAAGGCCACTGGTACAAGTGGAAGCGCGACCCGCTCACCGCCGATTGTGTGCTGATGTACGCTCAGCGGGGCCACGGCAAGCGCTCCTCCTACTATTCCGATTACACCTTCGGTTGCTGGGCGGAGACCGAGGAAGGAGCCCGGCTCGTACCGGTGGGCAAGGCCTATTCGGGCTTCACGGACGAAGAGCTGCTCCTGCTAGACCGGTACGTGCGCGAGAATACCGTCGACCGGTACGGGCCGGTTCGGGCGGTCTCGGGCAGTCTGGTCCTGGAGGTGGCATTCGACGCGGTCCAGCGCTCTGCCCGGCACAAATCCGGCGTGGCAATGCGCTTCCCTCGCATCAAGCGCATCCGCTGGGACAAACCGGCCGGGGAAGCGGACTGGGTCCCGGCCTTGGCCGCTCACATACCTTAATCCTGAACAGCGATGCGTAACGCGCTCTGCGTCTTCCTGGTCGATCACTGGTGACCGGCTGCGATTGCGGTAGTATATTGGGGCTGTCCCTGCCTTAGGCGCGTCCCACGATGAAAAAGCGAACCTCCGATCCCTGGAAGCCAGCGCCTGACTACGCGGCGGAGCTTTCTGGCCTGACCGTCAATCTCTTGGTGAAGGATGTGCCGCGCGCGACGGCGTTTGCGCGAGAGGTGCTGGGCGTGACCGTCATTTATGAAGACCCGGATTTCGCCGCTGTCGAGGGGTTCGGCTCCAAATGGTGCCTGCATGCGGACCATGCCTATTCGGATCATCCCCTCAGAGGCTCCCTGGCAGAGACGGGCATTCGGGGCATCGGAGCGGAAATCCGGCTGATCGGGTGCGATCCGGACCAGGCGGAGCGGCAGGCGCGGGCGGCCGGATATCATGTGCTGGCCGGGCCGCTAGACAAGCCGCACGGCATGCGTGAGGCTTACATCCTGGACCCCGACGGCTATTGCTGGGTGCCGAGCGTGCTGCGTTAGGCCGCAAACGTCACTTGCGCTTCGTGCAATCTGCGTTAATTTTACAAAGGCAGGCTGTGGTATGCTTGCCATGCCTGGAAATGGCAAATTTTTGGTCGAAAAGTGCTTGGTCGGGTCCACGGAACACCCGCCGAGCCCAACGAATGGAGACGCCTCATCGCGCGAGGACAGAACATGGCTCCGCCTGTAAAGGAGGGGCCGCGAGTAAATGGCGAGATCACGGCGCGTTTGGTTCGCCTGGTCGGAGCAGACGGGGAAATGCTGGGAGTGTACAAGGTTGATGACGCGCTGCGGGAAGCCGAGCGTGCCGGTCTCGACCTTGTAGAGGTTTCTCCCAATGCGGAGCCGCCGGTTTGCAAGATTCTCGATTACGGACGCTTCAAGTACGAGGCTCAGAAGAAAAAGAACGAGGCCCGGAAGAAGCAGAAAGTGATCGAGGTCAAGGAGATCAAGCTCCGGCCCGCCATCGATCAGCATGACTATGAAGTCAAGATGAAGTCGGTTCGGAAGTTCCTCGACGAAGGCGACAAGGTGAAGGTCACCCTTCGCTTCCGCGGGCGCGAAATGGCTCATCAGGAACTCGGTATGAAGGTGCTGGAGCGCGTGCGGGACGAGTTTGGCGAGGAAGTCAAGATCGAGCAGCAGCCCCGCCTGGAAGGCCGGCAGATGGTTATGGTCATGGCGCCGCGATGAGACTCGCCGCGGAGGCAGCAAGCTCCGCGTGAAAGAAAAAAAACCCCTGCAGCGTGGCTGCAGGGGTTTTGTTTTGGCCCGCCTATTCCGCCGCCAGGACGGTGGCCGGCTGTGGATTGCGGAAATTCTGCCAAAGCGCCTCTTCGTTGGCTTTGGCTTCTTCGAGATGGCGATGCTTTACGTGTCCATAGCCGCGGATGTGCTCCGGAATGCCGGCGATTTCGACGGCATAACGGTGATTTTCCGGGGTCAGTCCGGCAAGGATCTCGCTGACCGCCTTTTCGTAGTCGCGGATCAGTTGACGCTCCATCTTGCGCTCTTCCGTCCGGCCGAACACGTCCAGCGGCGTGCCACGCAGGAAGCGCAGCTTCGCCAGGAGGCCGAACGCTTTCAGCATGCCGGGGCCGTACGTTTTTTTCTGTGGCTCGCCGGTGACGGGATCGAGTTTGGAGAGCAGGGGTGGCGCCAGATTGAATTCCAGCGTGTAGTCGCCTTCGAATTGCTCCTCCAGCTTGCGCTTGAAGTCAGGCGAGGAATAGAGCCGCGCGACTTCGTATTCGTCCTTGTATGCCAAAAGCTTGAAATAATAACGGGCAACCGCTTCGGTCAGCTTTTCGCCCAACCCCTTGGCTTTTTCTGCCTCGCGGACGCGCTCCACCATTTTTTCATAGCGCCGCGCATAACGGGCGTTCTGGTAGTCGGTCAGGAACGCGACCCGCTTGGCGATGATCCCGTCCAGCGTCTTGGCGAGATCGGGTTCCTGCGCCGTCTTTTCGCCGGCGATCAGATCCATGACCATGCCCTGATTCGCCGCTGCTGCCCGACCCCAATGGAAGGCCTTTTTGTTGGGTTCGATCGCAACTTCGTTCAGCTCTATCGCCCGCATGATCGATTCGGCCGCCAGGGGGATCATGCCTTTCTGAAAGGCATAGCCCATCATGAACATGTTCGTAGCGATGCTGTCGCCCATCAGCCGGGTAGCGATGTCCGTCGCCTCCAGGAAATCCACGGCGTCCTCGCCGGCAGCGCTGGTGATGCGGCCCTTGATCTCGTCCGTCGGAAAGCGGAAGTCCGGGTTGCGCGTGAAGTCGCCCGTGAACGTGCGGTGGCTGTTGACGACTGCCTTGCTGCCGCGCGCCAGCTTCGAGACGGTGTCCGGCTGGCCGGAAACCACCAGGTCGCAACCGATCAGCGCCCTTGCGCCGCCGGATGCAATGCGGACCGCGTGCAATTCTTCCGGCGTGTTGGCGATGCGGAGATGGCTCCAGACCGCACCCCCCTTCTGGGCCAAGCCGGTCATGTCCATCACCGTGGAGGCCTTGCCCTCCACGTGTGCGGCCATCGAAAGCAGCGCGCCAATCGTTACCACCCCGGTTCCGCCGATGCCGGTGATCAGGATGCCGTAGGGTTCGTCCAGCGACGGAATATCCGGTACGGGCAGGAGATGCGGTGGCTCGGCGCTTTCCACACCCTTGGACTTGCGAGGCTTGCCGCCCTTCACCGTCACGAAGGATGGGCAGAAGCCTTTCAGGCACGAGAAGTCCTTGTTGCAGGCGGACTGGTCGATCTTCCGCTTGCGGCCGAATTCGGTCTCGATCGGGGTGACGGAGACGCAGTTGGATTTGACCCCACAGTCGCCGCAGCCTTCGCAAACCGCGTCATTGATGAAAATCCGTTGGTCCGGGTCCGGGAACTGCCCGCGTTTCCGCCGGCGCCGCTTTTCCGCCGCGCAGGTCTGAACATAGACAATGGCCGTCACGCCCTCGACCTCGCGCAACTCCCGTTGAACCTTGTCCAATTCGTCCCGCTCGTGGACCTGGGTCCCCGGCGGCCAGTTCGGGTTTTTGGGCAGCTCTTCCTTCTCGTCCGCGACGACGACCACCTTCCTCACACCTTCGGCCCACACTTGGTGGGCAAGCTGGACCGGATCGAGCGGACCGTCATGGCTCTGGCCGCCCGTCATCGCGACAGCGTCATTGTAGAGGATCTTGTAGGTGATGTTGGTGCCGGCAGCGACGGCTGCACGGATGGCCAGCAGGCCGGAATGATAATAGGTGCCGTCGCCGATATTCTGGAACAGGTGGTTCGTCTCGACGAACGGCGCCTGTCCCGTCCAGTTCACGCCCTCAGCGCCCATATGGGTGAAGCCGGCAGTAGAGCGGTCCATCCACAGTGACATGTAGTGACAGCCGATGCCGGCGCCGGCGCGCGAGCCTTCCGGCACCTTGGTAGAGGTGTTGTGGGGGCAACCGGAGCAGAAATAGGGCGTACGCACCATGCTGGGAGGCTGATTGCCGCCGGTCGCGCTGGCGAGCGCATCAAGCCGCGCCACCCGTTCGCCGATCCGGGTCCGCAGCCCGCTCGGCACATCGTCGGTGTCGAGCAGTTCCGCAATCACCCGTGCGATCATGATGGGCGTGAGTTCGCCGTTCGTCGGCAGAAGCGGTGCGCCTTGCCGGTCCTTCTTGCCCAGGATTTCCGGCCGGCGGTCAGCAGCCACGCTGTAGAGGGCGTCTTTCAACTGCCACTCGATCAGCGACCGTTTTTCCTCGACCACTAACAGCGTGTCGAGCCCTTCGGCGAAGGCCCGCGCACCTTCGGTTTCCAGCGGCCACGTCATGGCGACCTTGTAGACACAGAGTCCGATATCGGCTGCGGTCTTTTCGTCGATACCGAGTTCGTCCAGGGCCTGCCGCACGTCCAGATAAGACTTACCGGTGGTGACGATCCCAATCCGCCGCTGGGGTCCGCTCCAGATTACGCGGTCGAGCCGGTTGGCGCGGGCGTAGGCGA
>CAYYSC010000173.1:0-7074 GCA_964474065.1 uncultured Rhodospirillales bacterium
ATCTATTCCGGCGCCATGCTGGTACACTGTCCCTGCTCGCCCGGTGAGCACATCGACGAGAGACAACCGGTAGAGCCAGCCTGGGCCTACCCGATCTCGAAAGCCGCGACCGAAGAAATCATCCGCGAAGAGCATGGGGAAATTCCCTACGTTCTCCTGCATCTGGCTGGTCTTTACAGTGACGAAAAGGCGGTACCCACACTCTCTCACCAGATCGCGCGGGTCTACGAGAAGGATATCAAGAGCCACTTCTATGTTGGCGATCTGAATGTCGGCCAGTCCTACCTGCATCAGGAGGACATGGTCGACGCCTTCCGCCGCGCCATCGATCGGCGCCAGGAGTTACCCAACGACGCCATTATCCTGATCGGCGAACCCGAAGCCATGGGTTACGGCCAGATTCAGGACAAGGTCGGCCGTCTCATCCACGGCGACGAGGAATGGGATACGTACACCGTGCCGAAGCCCTTGGCCAAGGCCGGGGCATGGGCGGAACTGAAGTCCGAACCGGTCGTGCCCGATATCATCGACCGCGGCGAGAAGCCGTTCATTCGCCCTTTTATGATCGACATGGCGGACGACCATTACGCGCTGGACATCAGCCGAGCGAAAGACCTACTTGGCTGGCAGCCAAAGCACTGGATCGGCGATATCCTGCCTAAAATGGTGCGTTCGTTGAAGCGCGATCCGGTCGGCTGGTATGAACGCAACGGCATCTCGAAGCCCGGCTGGCTCCGGCAGCTCGCCCGCGCGGCCGACAACCCCAATACGTTCCGAGAACATCACGAGGCGCAATACACGCGCCGTCATGCCCGTTGGGGCTGGGCCCCGTTCCTGACCATCGCCATGGGCAGCTGGCTCGTCACTTCTCCGCCAATCCTGAGCTACGAAAGCTCCTGGATGGTGTGGAACGACGTCATCTGCGGCCTCGTCGTGATGGTCTTGGGGTTTTTCTCCCTGGCGCCCCGCTTCGCCTTACTGCGCTGGTTGACTGCCGCGGTCGGTGTCTGGCTGTTGTTCGCGCCGCTGGTGTTCTGGGCCCCCACGGCGGAAGCCTACCTGAATGACACGCTGGTCGGCGCCTTGGTATTTGGCTTGGGGGTCGCGGCTAGGCCGCCGCCGGGTGTCTCCGCGGCCGCGGCGGAAACTGGCCCGGATTTCCCGACCGGTTGGAGCTTCTCGCCGTCCGCCTGGACGCAACGTATTCCGATCATCGTGTTGGCCTTTGTCGGACTCTACATTTCCCGCTACATGGCGGCCTACCAGCTCGGCCATATCGACGCCGTTTGGGACCCTTTCTTCACTGGAACGGTGGAAGGCAAGAACGGTACGGAAGATATCATCACTTCCCGTGTGTCGGAGGCTTGGCCGGTCTCGGATGCTGGGCTCGGCGCCGTTACCTACATGCTGGAGATCCTGACCGGGCTTGTTGGCTCGCAACGGCGCTGGCGCACGATGCCCTGGCTGGTGACGCTATTCGGCATTTTGATCGTTCCGCTCGGCATCGTTTCGATCACCTTTATCGTGATTCAGCCGATCATTATCGGCACCTGGTGCACGCTTTGCTTGGTCGCGGCGGCCGCTATGCTGATCCAGATCCCCTACTCGGTGGACGAACTGGTGGCGACAGGCCAGTTCCTCTGGCGCCGCAAGAAGGCCGGCGCCTCCCTGGTCCGCATATTCTTCTTCGGCGATACGGACGAGGGCGAACAGGAGAAAAAGGAAGACGACATCTTCGGCCATCCGCCGGGCGCCGTGCTGAAGGATCTCATCCTCGGCGGCGTGGATCTACCTTGGAATTTCGCAGTCTGCCTGGTGATTGGCGTCTGGCTGATGTTCACCCGAACGACGCTTGGCCATGAAGGCGGGATGGCCGACGCAGATCACCTGATCGGCAGCTTGGTGCTGACGATTACGGTCACAGCGATGGCGGAAATTGCCCGGCCACTTCGCTTCGCGAACATGGTCTTGGGAGCCGGACTGTTGATCATGCCGTTCATTATGGGCGCCGGACTAGTGTCAACTGCGATCACCGTGCTTTGCGGCATCGCCCTGATCGTCTTTAGCTGGCGGCGGGGTCCAGTTCTGAATACTTACGGAAGCTGGAACCGCTACATTGTTTGAGCCAAAACAGTGCCCTGTACATCTGTAACCCCGAGGCGGGCACCGGATTCAGGCTAGAAAAGGCCGGGCGATCGTGACCCGGCCTGCTTCCTGCACGAATTACATATACTCTTGCGCCAGCTCCTGCGCGATTTGCACAGCATTGTAAGCGGCGCCCTTGCGCAAATTGTCGGAAACCACCCACAAGGTCAGGCCATACGGCACAGTGGTGTCTTCCCGAACACGGGAGACGAACACCCCCGAATCGCCCACGGATTCTACCGGCGTTGCGTATCCGCCATCTTCCCGCCGGTCGAGCAGAACAACGCCCGGTGCGTCCGATAAAGCTTCATAAGCCTGATCCAGGTCAATCGGCTCCTCGAACTCGATATTCACCGCCTCGGAATGGCCCACCAGCACCGGGACGCGCACGCAAGTTACTGAGACCTCAATCTCCGGATCGAGAATTTTCTTTGTCTCATGCACCATCTTCCACTCCTCGTGGGTGGAACCGTCGTCCATGAATGAGCCGATCTGCGGGATGCAGTTGAAGGCAATCTGCTTCTGAAAGACATTCGGCTCAACATCTTCGAGCTGATAGATGCCCTTGGTTTGGTAATAGAGTTCGTCCATGCCTGCCTTGCCCGCGCCCGCGGCCGCCTGGTAGGTGGCACAGACGACCCTCTTGATCCGCGCAACGTCGTGCAACGGCTTCAGGGCAACGACCATTTGGATGGTGGAGCAATTCGGGTTGGCAATGATGTTACGGTTGGTGTAGCCCGCCAGTGCTTCGGGGTTCACTTCCGGCACGATCAGGGGCACATCCGGCTCCATTCGGAAGTGACTGGTGTTGTCGATTACGACGCAGCCCGCTTCCGCTGCCCGCGGGGCGTGCACGGCAGACACCTTGCCGCCCGGGGAAAACAGAGCGATGTCCCAACCTTCAAAGTCGAAGGTGGCCAAATCTTTCACCTTGAGCGTTTTTTCGCCGAACGAGACCTCTTTGCCGACGGAACGCTCCGAGGCAAGCGCAACGATCTCGTCGACCGGGAAGCCGACTTCTTCAAGTGCTTCAAAGATTTGTTGTCCGACCGCGCCCGTGGCGCCGGCAACGGCAATCTTATAGCCCATGGTCACCAGACCTTTCGGCGAGTTAAACTACAATTGGAGCGCGTCACTTACGCATTCGGCCACGCCAGTGCAAGCTGCGCATTTCGCCGGATGGCGGGAGGCAGATCGATGACGACAGAAACTGAGGGAAATCAGCGCCGTCTGCACACCTACAAGGAGTTCTGGCCGTTCTATTTACGCGAACACGCACGGTCGGGCACACGTAATCTCCACTTTTTTGGATCGACGTCGGCGCTGATATTTTTGGGAATGCTGGTATTGACGGGCAACGTCTGGTGGCTCCTGGCGGCCATCGTCTCAGGCTATTTGTTTGCCTGGGTCGGGCATTTTTTCGTCGAGCACAACCGACCGGCCACGTTCCGCTATCCGTTGTGGTCCCTGGTGAGCGACTGGCGGATGTTCGGCCTTTGGCTTGCCGGCCGGCTCGAAACGGAAATGCGGTGCCATGGAATCGATGCGTAAGGGCCTCCCCTGCACCGGATGCACGGCCGTAAGTTTAAACTCCTGCATCGGACAGGATCAATATGCCGCCCTTCCGCCGCATCTTCCATGCCTCCGCCATGGCTGACGACGATGAGAATTCTGCTATGATTGAATATACAATGATAAAAGAAAACCGCTGGGACTAGCCGCATTTCCTGGCGTGAGTTTTGAGAGAGCATGATGTCGGAACAACCGGACGATAAGACCGCTGAAATCGCCGGCCAGTCGAGTTGGCGTGAGGCGATGGGGCTTGTCACTTATTTCAAGGACATTCGCTTCATCCCGATAGCCTTGCTGATAATCGGGATCGGAGCGGCTTTGGCGGAAACGGTCGGGATCAGCCTGGCTGTCATGTTCCTGTTTGCCATTTTGGGGCAGACGGACCAGATCCAGGAAGCGGGCGGGCTGCTCTCCGAGCTTTATGCCATGATCAAGGGGATTTTCGGGGAAGACCCTTTCCTCATCGCCGGCGTCTTCTTCTCGCTCATCCTGCTCACCGCCGCACTCACCTACTTGTATGAGTTACTTACGGCAGGCGCGATGAACCGGGTAGCGGAGCGTGCGCGTGATCTGCTGCATCGCCAGTTTGTAACGGTCGGTTACCGCTACCTGCAAAAGAAAGAACACGGCGAACTGATCCACGCCCTGGGCAACCAGTCGTGGGAAGTTGCGGATGCATTTTTCAGCACTGCCCGCATCGGCGTGAACCTTTGCACCGTAGCGGTGTTCGGTGCCGGCGTCTTTGCCCTTTCTTGGATCATCGGTCTCACAACGTTAGCGTGTGCGGTGCTCCTGTTCATGTTCTTACGCCTGCTCTCCCGTATCGTACGCCGCCTCGGCCACCAGACGCTGGCCGCCAATCAGGTTCTTGCCGAGCGGATGTTGGTCAGCCTGAACGGCATGCGAACCCTCCGGGTGTTCGCCCAGGAGCCCTATCTCCTGCGCGTTTTCGGTCAGGCATCCTCGAACGTGCGACGCTTGGCTATCCGGATGGAGCGGGTGAAAGCGCTCATCAGCCCCATTGGCGAGATGGCGAGCCTGGGCACCCTGATCGTGATAGCCCTGGTCGGCGGTCGAGCCGGGGTCGATACGCCAACCATTGTCGCCTGCGTGTTGCTGTTATTCCGCCTCCAACCGCATCTGCGGGAAGCCGAATCCCATCGGGTCGCTCTGGCTGGCATGGCTGCTTCGCTAGGCAAGATCAGGTCGCTGCTCGATCCCGCGGACAAGCCCTGGCCCACCAACGGTGAACGCCTGTTCGAAGGCTTCACCGAAACCATCCGGTTCGAAAACGTTACGTTCTTCCATGATCCGGAACGGCCCGCCACGCTCAACCAGGTTTCCTTTTCCCTCCGGAGGGGGGAAACGACACTCCTCGCCGGTCCGAGCGGGTCGGGCAAGACGACCATTCTGAACCTGCTGCTCCGCCTTTACGAACCCGACGAGGGCCGGATCCTTGTGGACGGTGTCGATCTGAGTGAATACAGCCGCGCGAGTTGGCTCAGCCGCATCGCGATTGCCGGCCAAGATGTCGAACTGACCGAAGGAACGGTGATCCAGAATTTGAAGCTGGGCAACCACGATGCCCCGATGGAAGCGGTCCAGCAGGTCTGCGAGATGGTCGAAATTCTCGACGATATCGAGGCGTTGCCGCGAGGCTTCCATTCCCGGACCGGTGCAGCAGGCTTGAGCTTTTCTGGCGGACAGCGCCAACGGATCGGAGTTGCCCGGGCGCTGCTCCGCGAGCCGGACATTCTCATTCTGGATGAGGCCATGAACGCACTGGAGCCGCAGCGGGAAGCCCGCATTCGGCAGCGGATCGCGGCGATGATGCAGGGCAAGACCACCCTGGTCGTCAGCCACCGCGCGGATGCTACAGTCGGCGCAGACACACTCGTGGAGATCCGGGACGGCCACATCCGGAGCGGACCGGCCGTCGCCGCCGAATGATCAGCGGCACCAGGCAAGAGAGCGCCAACGGCACGTCCCGACAGTAGCCGTTGGTGTTCGGCCTCGTTACATCTGCTCGATCCCGACCGGCTTCATGCCAAACCGGCGCCGCAATTCATGATAGACTTTTGGCGTCAAAAGCCAAATGACCGCGCGGCGCGTTTCCATTCCCCACCGCCCAACAAAGGCATGCGGCAGGTTGGCGATTTTCCAGGCCCGCGGGTTATCGAACCGCCACATTTCGCCGCGCAAGCCGCGCCAAACCTCCGGGTCCTTGACGCCCCCTTCAACCATATAGGCCTGCAACCATTCCAAAAAAACCGGCCGCATCTCCAGATCGCCTTTGAAGGCTCCGCCTTGCTGACACGCCGATTCCGGATGCTGCCGATAATAATCCAACACATCATCGATTGCTATAACAGGATAGTTCAAAAACATTTTGAACAACATGACTTGGTCTTCATAGAGGCCGCGAAAATCCTCATTAAAACAGCCAACGTCCAATAGCTTCTCGCGATCGACCAGCAGGCTGCAAATACCCGGCATGCCTGCGCCGTGGCTGAAAAGATAGTGCTTCGCGAGGAAAGGCGCCGCCAGAGGTCTTCCAACAGGCACGCCCAACGGCGCCACCATATCGCCGGACAGCCAGGGACGGGACACCGGAAGCTTTTTGTTCCAACTCGACCAGAGCAACGTCGGCCCGATGGACATGCCTGCGTCGGGGTAGCTTTCAAGCACCTCCACATGCTTCTTCAGGCGGTCCGGGAGCCAAACATCGTCGGCATCAAGGAACGCCACATATTTGCCGCGACCCAGACGGATCCCGGCATTGCGCGAGGCACTCATCCCGCGATTCTCGTGATCCGGGTGTTCAGTGTAGATGATTTTTCGGGGGTAGGCGTCCGCGTATTGTTTCGCAATCGCGCTAGCGCCATCGGTGGTGCCGTCATCGACCAGGATCAATTCCCAATTCTCGTAAGTTTGGGCAATGACGCTCTCGATCGCTTCCGCGATATACTTTTCCCCATTCAAAAAAATGATCACGCACGAGACCAGTGGCCGGTCATGCCGGATGTTCATCATAGTACGTCACCTTTGCCGCGAAGATCTATGTTGCGATGCAATCGTCCTATGGCACATTGATGCATAATATACAACCAGACGCATATGGCCGGAACCGACGCCACACCGCATCACATGTGTAAAAATTACAGGCATTTTCCACCAGTCGCGGTCACACGCTAGCGCAAATAACCGTTGCAATTTCCTACGAATGTATGAGACAAGAAATCCAGCCGAGGGCGTTCCCAGCCCTGCGAAAACGGCCTTTTATCGCGTTGATCGGTCAGGTCGCTACTAATCAATGGTTTAAGGTGTTCAGTTGAGGAAGAGATGCTCAGTGGTTTG
>CAYYSC010000174.1:0-7026 GCA_964474065.1 uncultured Rhodospirillales bacterium
ATCGCCGGGCATCAGGCCAATGAGGCCGTAGATCGCCACCGACATCAGTACCAGTACGGCCAGCGACTGCACCAGACGGGTGAGCAGGAACCGCGCCAACCGTGGCTATCCCGCTCCCTTGCCCGGCTGCCAGCCTGGCTCGGCCATCCGGAAACCGGCGAACATGAAAGCGGGCGCTACGGTGCAGCCGACCAGCGTCCACTCGCCCAGGCTTTCCGCAGACTGCCAGGCGCCTTTCGGCACCACGCCTTGGGGTCGTTGGCCAGCGGCAATATCCGCGCCCAGGGTCAGCGTCTCCTCGTCTTCGCCATCGGCCGAGATATGCAGCGCCAGCGGTGCACCCGCGTGGTAATGCCAGATTTCGACCGCATCGACCGTGTGCCAGTGCGAGCGCTCACCTGCTCTCAGCAAATAGTAAATAGACGTCACGCAACCACGGCTGTCGTCCGGAGCGGCGTCCCGGAATATCTCGCCGAAATGTCCGCCCTCCGGGTGCGGTTGCAGGTGAAGCAGCCGGATAAGTTCTGCGGCAGTGGTCATGTTGCGCCCCGGCTCTAGAAATTATCTTTCCGCTTACGGATTTCCGCGAATACCGCGGTAGGATCGGCGCCGTTCATGCCGACGGCGGCCTGCATCGCCGGATCGTCGGCGCGCAGGAACGGGTTGATTTGCTTTTCCTGCCCAAGCTTTGAGGGGATGGTCGGCTTGCCCGCTGCGCGCATTCGGTCGATTTCCTCGGACCTGACTTTCAACGCCGCGTTATCCGGGTCAACGGCTACGGCAAAGCGGGCGTTCGACTGGGTGTACTCGTGCCCGCAATAGACATTCGCCGAGTCCGGAAGAGCCCGGAGCTTCGTCAGCGAATTCCAGAATCCTTCAGGCGTGCCTTCGAACATGCGTCCACATCCCAGTACAAACAGCGTATCGCCACAGAAGAGGGCATCTGACCCCTCGAACCAAAAGGCAATGTGGCCAGTGGTGTGACCTGGCACATCGAACACCTTGCCAGTTTGGGTCCCGATTGCATAAGTATCGGTTTCCGCCACCATGACGTCCATTCCGGGGATGCGCGCGGCTTCGGCACGCGGGCCGACGATTGGGCAACCGTAGGCGGCTTTCAGTTCCGCATTGCCGCCAATATGATCCATATGATGGTGGGTGTTGAGGATATGGGTCAATTGCCAGCCCCGCGCGTTCAGCGCCCCCTGTACCGGTGCTGCCTCGGCGGGGTCGATGACGGCGGTGTCACCGGTATCGGAGTCGTGAGCGAGGTAGATGTAGTTGTCGCTCAACGCGGGGACGAGAATAATTTCTAGAGCAGCCATGATGGTACTTCCTCCGGTGGCGTCGGTGGCGGAATTCTGGCAATCCTAGCACTGCTGGAGGGCCGATGCGAACCGACGTTGAACATCTGCGCGCATTCTATCAGACCCCGCTTGGTCGGATGGCCCGCCGCCGCCTGTGGGAGCGCGTGCGGGGACGCTGGACGAACGTCAAGGGAATGCGGGTTGCCGGAGTGGGGTACCCGGTGCCGGTCTTGCCCCAGTTCATCGGGGAAGCGGAACGAGTTGTGGCCCTGATGCCGGCAACCCAGGGCGTTCACCGCTGGCCCCGACACGAACCGAACGTCGCCTTGCAGGTGGAAGAGGTCGACTGGCCGCTAGCCGATTCCGCGATCGACCGTCTGATTTTGCTCCATGCCTTGGAGACAGCAGACCAACTGCGGCCATTCCTACGTGAGTGCTGGCGGGTGCTCGCGCCGGGCGGTCGGCTGCTGGCGATCGTGCCGAATCGCAGCGGCCTCTGGACCTTGCGGGAGAGCATTCCATACGGAAACGGCCGCCCTTACACTGGACGCCAATTGCGCCGAGTGCTGAGAGACAACCTGTTCGAGCCGCTGGCTACAGAGGAAGCGCTTCACCTTCCACCGGCAACAGGGCCGGCGCTGCTGCGCGCCGTGACTTATGTCGAGCCGCTGGCTGCCAGAGATTTCGGGCAGTTCGGCGGGGTCGTGATCGTGGAGGCCGAAAAATCAGTCGGGGGCACCGTACCCGCGCTCTATCGCGTGCGCCGGTACAAGCCGGAAGCGGTCGCGCAGATCGCCCGCTCTGCTCGAACTTCCCCGACCGTAAGGCGAGGTCCGCTTATTGTTCAACGATCTCCAACAACTCGATCGTGAAGTTCAGGGTTTCGTTCGGGCCGATATCAGCGCCGGCCCCTTGTTCGCCGTAAGCCAGGTCGGAGGGGATCCACACCTGGTATTCCGCACCGGTGTGCATCAACTGCAGCGCTTCCTGCCAGCCGGGGATCACCTGATTTACCTGGAACGTGGCCGGTTCGCCGCGGGCATAGGAACTGTCGAATACCGTGCCGTCGAGAAGCTGCCCCTCGTAATGCACCTTAACCGTGTCGGTAGGCCCGGGCTGCTCGCCGGTTCCTTCTTCGATAATCTTGTATTGGAGACCTGAATCGGTGGTCTCGACATTCTCTTTGGCAGCATTTTCAGCCAGAAACGCTTCCTGGGCGGCTTTGGCTTCGGCGCCTTTCGCCGACTGTTCTGCCGCCTCTGCGGCACGCATTTCGGCAAGGGTTGACTGCATCTGTTCAGCCGTCAGTCGGGGCGCCGTATCGGTGAATACGTCGCGCATGGCCTGGCCGAACGAATTGACGTCGAGACTCTCGTGCAGCCCCTGCTGCTTCATCCGCTCGGCCAACTGCAGGCCGATGATATAGCTGAAACGCTGTTCCAAGGTATCGAGTGGTGCAGTATCCTGCGCCAACGCGGGCGCCGACAGCAGAAAAGGGGCAGCGACAATGGTCATGAGCAATCGGGACATGAGCGGGTCCTGTTCGTTCCGTTAGCGGGTTCGGCATCTCCCAGGGAAAAGACCCAACTCAACCCGGAGCAACCGATGGCGCGGCACGCTAGAGCAGCGAATGAGCCTCGGCAAGAGCAGCTTGCCCACGCCTTTCACACAACAACGTCAGCGAACAAGTTGTGTTCGCGCGCCTGTTCCGCGGGTTGGAGACCGGAGAGCCCGACTCCGATAAGTCGGTAGGCAGTGCCGTCAGCCTCGCGCTCGAGCAGCGCTTCGGCCGTACCTTGTATCAGGAAGCCTGAGGCCGTGGGCTCTGTCAGGGTGTGGCTGCGTGTGATTGTGCGGAAGTTGGCGGTTTTCAGCTTGAGCGTGACTGTTGCCCCCACATACTTGGCCGCTTCCACCCGTTCGGCGACCTTGATTGCGAGGGGCCTGAGACGGGCATGCAATTCCGCGGCGCTCCGGATCGGGTCTTCAAAAGTGGTTTCGGTGGAGATACTCTTGGTCGGGCGGGTGGCCTTGACGCGGCGGCGATCTATCCCCCTGGAGTAGGTCGCGAGCGACCCGCCGAAGCTGCCATAGCGGCGGGCCAGTTCTCCGACCGGCAACGACCGCAATTGCCCTATCCTGACCAAGCCGTCGCGAGCCATGCGGTCTTGGGTTGCCCGGCCCACACCGTGAATCAGGCTGACCGGCTTTGCCCGCAGGAACACTTCTGCTTCCTCCGGGCCAATCACCGCAAAGCCACGGGGCTTGTCCATCTCCGAGGCGATTTTCGCCAGAAATTTGTTCGGCCCGAGACCGATGGAAACGGTGACTCCCAAATGATGCTCCACGGTGGCAGCCAACTGGGCCAGGGCTAGGGCAGGTGGCTCGCAGGCTCCTTCGGACACATTGAAATCCAGAAACGCTTCGTCGACGGAGACCGGTTCGATGACCGGTGTAGCCTTGCGCATCAACGCGCGCACCTCAGCGCCCACGGCCTTGTATTTGGCCATATTGGGACGGACTACCATGGCATGCGGGCAGGCCGCGCGCGCCTTGAACATGGGCATGGCGGAGCGGACGCCATACTGCCGGGCCATGTAGCATGCTGCGGCAACGACTCCTCGTCGGCCGCCGCCGATGATCAGCGGCACCAGGCGCAACTCCGGCCGATCCCGCTTCTCGACCGCGGCATAAAACGCGTCGCAGTCAAGATGTGCCGTTCGCAGCGCGAACAGTTCCGGGTGGCTGATCAGCCTAGGCGATCCACAAAAGGGGCATCGCGAATCCGCCGGAACCGTGCGCGGGCTGGATGCAAAGCAGTCACGGCATAGCGTTGCCATGGGCCAAAATCAGTCCGTCGGCGGCTCTCGCGCCGCTTCTGCCCTCACCTGGGCTTCCCTCGAGAATACGAGCGAAATCAATGACGCGGTCTCATTTTCGTTCGGAATGAAGCGATCATTAAGGAATACTAAGCTAGTGTGGCATTAACCAAAGCGGGCGTGGTGGTTTGGATCCGGACCGGCGCCCCGTTCGACATTTCATGGCTCGAGGCCCAGGCATGGCAAAGACGATACTGATCGTAGAGGATAACGAGTTGAACATGAAACTGTTCAACGACCTCCTTCGCGCACATGGCTTCGACACCCTCCAAACAAATGACGGTGTGGACGCGATGCGGGTTGCCCGGGAGCATTCTCCCGACCTGATCCTGATGGACATCCAACTGCCGGAAGTTTCCGGCCTCGAAGTAACCAAGTGGCTGAAAGCCGATGACGGTTTGCGGCATATCCCGGTGATTGCCGTCACCGCGTTCGCCATGAAAGGCGATGAGGAAAAGATTCGCCGCGGCGGGTGCGAAGACTACCTGCCGAAGCCGATCAAGGTGGCGACGTTCATCCAAACCGTGCAGCGGCATTTGGCGGTTTCTGCTTCGTAACGGGCTGCTTTCCGCAATGATGAGCGCAGTTCTTTGCCGAGGGGGGCAGACCGGCGGTTCCAAACTCGGGAGGCCGCCGGCAACACATGATGCTGGACCGATAAGCAAAGCAGGCCTCAGGCCGGCTTCCTCCGCATGAATGCGGACCGCTTGCAGTAGGCGACCTCTTCGCCGCGCTGGTTGAAGCCGCGGTGCTCGAACAGTACCACGCCCGCCTCCGGGCGGGACTTGCTCTCGCGTTTCTCCAGCACCGTGGTCTGGCTGCGGATGGTATCGCCGTGAAAGACGGGGTTGCGGAAGGCGACGTCGGTCATGCCGAGATTGGCGATGGTCGTCCCAAGCGTCGTGTCCTGAACCGAAACGCCGATCACCAGGCCCAGCGTGAACAGCGAGTTGACGATGCGCGCGCCGAACTCCGTCTGCTTGCCGAATTCCTCGTCCAGGTGCAGCGGCTGCGGGTTGTGCGTCAGTGCGCAAAACAGCGTGTTATCCATCTCCGTCACGGTGCGGGTGAGGGCGTGGTCGAAAACCTGGCCGATTTCGAATTCTTCGTAATAAAGACCGCTCATGGGCGTGTTTCCTCTCGCTGAAGGGGATCAAAGACCGTCAATGTGGTTGCGGATCAAGGTATCCAGGTCATCGGCGGGCGGAAAGCCTAGGGCGGTCGCTCGCGGCGTGACGAAATGGGCAGGCCAGGAGCCGACAATCGAGTCGATCGCCGGGTCGTGCCGGAACCTGATCAATCTGGTGTCGCCGCCCGCCCGGCCAAGCGCATCCATCATCTCCCGCACCGTGACCGTGATTCCCGGCACGTTGACTACACGCCAGGGCGCAAATGCCTCGTCCGGCAGGTGGAGCGCATGGACAATTGCCTGAGTGACGCTGGCAGGCGAAGCGATCCAGAGCGCCAGATCCGGACTCACCGGACAGATACTTTCCTCCCCTGCCAGGGGCTCGCGCAGGATGCCGCTCGCGAAGCTGCTCGCTGCCGCGTTCGGCCTGCCGGGCCGGATTACCACGGTGGGCAGACGCAGGGTCCGGCCCCTAATATAGCCCTTGCGGCTGTAGTCATTGACCAGCAGCTCGCCGATCGCCTTTTGCGTGCCGTAGGAGCTTTGCGGCATGACGGCCGTAGCGTCGTCCACCCGGTCAACCGCGCCGAACACGGCAAGCGAACTGGTGAACAGGAACTTGGGGCAGGCGCCGAGCGTGCGGCAGCGCTCCAGCACCCCACGCAACCCTTCTAGATTGACATGGTAGCCGTGCTCGAAATCCGCTTCCGCTCCCGCCGAGACAACGGCGGCCAGGTGGATGACGGCCGTTGTCTCACTGGTGATCGCTTCGTGCATGGTGTCGTCCAGGCTGCCGGTCAGCACCTTTGCGCCGGCGGGCTGCGTCGGGGGCGTCACCAGGTCGGCGAGCACCAGTTTTTCACCCCGCTCCGCCAGGATATGGGCGACGCGTTGGCCGAGAAAGCCGCCTGCGCCGGTGATGGTAATGGTCATGGGCTCGCTCTTTGTGTCATGGTGAAGCAACACTGATTTGCTCCGTTATCGCGAGGATTGCCTGCCGATGCAAAGGCGCAAGCCGATGTTCCGCCATTCGCCGGAGGCCTTGTTATGCTGCCGTTAGAAGGAGTCCGCATCCTCGCCGTCGAGCAGTACGGCGCGGGACCGTTCGGAACGCTGCAATTGGCGGACTTGGGAGCGGAAATCATCAAGATCGAGAATGCGGGCGAAGGCGGAGATGTCGGCCGCCATGTGCGCCATCCGCAGGATCCCCTGGCGAAGGGCGATTCGCTATTCTTCCAGGCATTCAACCGGAACAAGCGCTCCATCACCCTGAACCTGAAGAGTGAACGCGGGCAGGAGATTTTCCGCAAACTCGCTGCAAACGCGGATGCGGTATTCAACAACCTCCGCGGCGACCTGCCGGGCAAGCTCGGCCTGACATATGACCAACTCAAGGACGTGAACGGGAAGATCGTTTGTGTGCATCTCTCTGCCTACGGCCGGGAAAGCGAGCGAGCGAACTGGCCGGGCTACGACTACCTGATGCAGGCGGAATGCGGTTATCTCTCGGTAACCGGCGAGCCGGGTGGACCGCCATCCCGCATGGGACTCTCGCTGGTGGATCTCTCGACGGGGCTGCAGGCAGCCATCGCCTTGACGTCCGGCATTATCAGCGCGCGCACAACGGGCAAGGGGGGCGACTACGACGTCTCGCTCTTCTACGCGGCCATGGCCAATGTCTGCTATGTAGCCGCTTGGTACCTGACGATGG
>CAYYSC010000175.1:0-3564 GCA_964474065.1 uncultured Rhodospirillales bacterium
TTGACCGCGAAGGTCCACGGCTCGACGCTCCAGGCGCCCGGCCCGGTGCGGGTGATGCGCTGAGGCGGCACGTCCGGATGGGTGATCAGCAGCGTATCCGCGCTCTGCGTCCATGCGATCTGAGCCAATTGCGCAGCCGTCCACGGGGTGGCGACCGTGGCGATCAGCATGTCGTCCCGGTAGATATCCAGGGTCAGGTCGCTGAAGGCGAGCAGGTAGACTTGGTCCGTGTTGAACTCGAATGAGACGAACCGGCCTTGCCCCCTCGCGCCCGTCACGAAACGGAGCCCGGGGCGCCGATACACCCCGCCGGTCGGGTGGATAAAGACATTACGGAGCTTTGCGGCACCATTGTCGTAGGCGCGAAGGTCCCCGCGTCCATACAGTAACGGCGAGATCTCTCCCGCCGTGAAGTTGGTCTTGAGAAGGCTGACGCTGGTCATCGACCGCGCGCCTCAATCAGCGGGAAATCCTTCAGCGCCAGCGGGGTATCTTGCTGCGCATCGATCAGGCGGGCGCGCCGGAACTCGCTCTCCGCGACCCGGTAGAGCATCTCGGTCCGGCTCGTGCTTTCCGTCACCGGAATGCAGAATTCCGCCGCCAGGCGTGCGATCAGCAATTGATCGAAGAAAGGGGGAAAGTCGGTCTCCTGGGGCCGGAAAACATAGGTCAGGTAGGCTTCGTTCGCGGACGCGAGCAGCCGCTTGTCCGCGATCCGGTAGGTGAGCCCGCGTCCCCGCGCGCCGGCGCCGGCTGAGAGGGCTCGCAGAAAATCGGCGGGCAGTTGGAATGCGTGGGCAAAGTCTGCAACCGGCGGCTCTTCCAGCAGCGGGAGACGCACCTGGGCCGTGGCAAACGACCAAGCATGGGCCGACAGCAGCGCGTCCCGAATGGAGGGAAACAGGTTTGCGGCCACTTCGGACTCGGCCGTCCCCTCGTCAAAACCGGCTATCGGGCGCGCTCCAAGCTTGAGCAGAGCCCGGGAACAAAGCGCTATCGCGCTCAAAGCCATGAATGAAACTCCTTGAAAGCAGGAACGGCCCCGCTCCAGGGCATGGAGACGGGGCCGCATTCGAGTCAGGTCGTTGAAATCGCGCGCTTACCGCACGTCCGCTATAACGGTGTCCACGTTGTAACGAGGGCACTAGAGAGTTGATCGATCCGGCGGGAGCCGGTCCGGCCCAGACTGTCCGTGAAGAAGATCAGATCCGGTTTCGCCAGGTTCGCGGCGAACGGCGTGAAATAGCCGTCTTCTTTGATGACTGCCTGTGTATCCTCGTGGCTGGTGTAGTACCACATTGTGAAGCCGTTGCAGTAAGCGAGCACGCCCATGTTTTCACGTCTGAACGCCATGGCGTCGTCCTTTCAACGGTTCCCCATCTAGCCTTCGAAACAGCGCATGGTCACGACGCCCGCTCCATCGATCAAAACCGCGCCCTGGCTCATCATGTTGGCCACGAAGTAGGCAGCCCGATCGCCGTGCCAGGTGATGTCCGTTTGCACTTCCTCCCCGGAGGCATGACCGATTGCCGTGCGGTGATACCAGTGGCACAGGCGGGCGTTCGTCCCGGACAGCGTCAGGCCGGAATGCGGAATCCAGGTGGTGCCCAGCCAGCGCTTGGCCTGCGTGTCCCGCCAGGGCAGAGCGTCCGGCCCGACATACTCGGCATTGGCAAACTCCGGAATCGCCAGCAGCTCAGCCCACTGCTTCCAACCGACGGCCGCAAAGCGTTGTCCGTCGTCGGGAATATCGGCCGCGCCCATCATTTCGAACGCGGTCAGGATTTTGTCCTTGGTCAAGCCGTCGGTGTCGAGGCCCGCATGGTTCGTCGAAGCGTCGAGGCCGGCGATCACCAACTCGTCGGTCTTGCGCCCTAAAGCGTAAGCACCGGCGTTGGCGATCACGTGGCGTTCGTCGATGTTGATCTTCATTTCATCGAGCTTGTCGATCCAGTCGCCGGCATAATAATCCGTGAGGACGCATTCAATCGCGGTGTGATCGATCGACATGACAGGCACCAGGCCGTGGCGGGATTTCGTCGAAGCCTGCCCCTGGCCAACCCTTTGGAAGGTCGTAGACATACCGCGCACGTTGGACTTGGACCGCACCGTTTGGCGCAGCTTGGAACCCATCCGCTGGTAGGCCTCGTGCACCTCGGCCTCGAACTGGCGGATGAAGGATTGGTCGATAGTGACCGACATTGTTGGTCAATCCTTGTGATGTTGAGGGGAATGACAGACAGCCAGCGCCGGTTGCCGTTTCCGCGCGAAAGTCGCAGAAACGGCCGGCCTTCTGCCGCAGGGCCCGCCGGGCCGGTAGTTCCGCCGCCGTATCTCCGGCAGAATCGGAACGTCCGGTTCCCCGGCAGGCCCGCCATCGCCGGGCGCCGCTTGGTGGGCGCCCGCCGCGATCTCGACAGACGGTGCGGATCAGTCCCGGTCTTCAGGATAGAGCCGGCTGAAACCGTCTGTGACTTGTCGGACGAAAGCGGGATCGCGGTCTCGCCAATAGCGGGGATCACGCATCATCGTTTTCAGTTCATCGGTGTCGGCGCGGGACGCTGCAGCACCATTCCGCACCATCGCGGGCTCCCGGCTCTGCATCATCTTGTGGAGGGCCAAACACCCTTCATAGGTGGTGGATAGGGCCGACAAGGCGGCGGGCGCCAAGTTGGCCTTACCCCATTCCATCAGTTGGCGGGAAATATCGGCCCACGCCTCGACCCCGCCGAAATGTTGCTGCAGTTTTTCGGTCTGCCGTTCGGAGTCGAAATCGGCCGCCGCCTGCTGAACCAGCGGCCCGACATAGTCTCTCGCCAGATCGTAAACCAATTGGGCCTGAGTCTTGGTGAAGCCGGCTTCATGCAAGCGCCGATTGACGTCCGGGTCTTCGCTGAAACCGTCGTCGCCGAGTTCAAGTTGGTAAGCATCTGGCGTTTCGGGCACGCCGATCGCTTGCCGGAACCGCCTGATTTCTGCGTCGTCTGCATCCTCGCCCGGCACTTTCACTGCCGATCCCAGGTGGCGCTCCAATTCCTGGTAGGACTTCGTTAGCGCATCGACGCGAACCATCTGAGCCTCACTGTCCCAGAATTTCTCCGGGATTTCCGGCGGCCGGCCGTTGGGCATCAGGGCTTGGGTAGCGGCGTCGTTTTCTGGCTGAGAAGTCTCGTTCATGGACCTATCGCTCCTCTTGTTGCAATGAAGCCAATCGTTCGATCATGCGGACCAGTTGGCGCTGCCCTTCGACGTGGCGCAGCAAGGCCTCCCCGGCTTCCGGCGGTACTTGGCGTTCGATGGTTTGCTGCCGCAGATAGGTCAGCACGCGGGCGCCAGAGCCGGAGCCGAAAGTGCGGACAAAGTCATCACGCAACGGCTCCACGGGCGAATCCCCTGTGGCCGTATCGAACCAGCCCCAGCCTTCCTGGTTATTGCTGGGCATCCGACGCCTCCCCGGCCACTTGCGGCATCAGTGCAGCCGCCACGTCCGCCAGGACATCCTGCCGCGACAGTGCCGCTACAGCGTCAAGCGTTGGTGATGGAGGCGGTACCAAAAGTTCGCCC
>CAYYSC010000175.1:3574-7023 GCA_964474065.1 uncultured Rhodospirillales bacterium
TACCGACATCTTCTCGGCAAACCAGCGGACAAAAGCCGGGACGTCGACGACGGACACTGCTTCGGCCCCCATCTCTGAAACGGTCTTGAGCCAATTGAGAGCGAGTTGTGCTTCCGCCCGGTCCTGCGCCCCAGCCAAGGGGGAGCGGTAGCGCATGTCGACAGTACGGCCATCCACCCGGACATCCGGGATCTCACCGCGACGGCGCAGAATGCTCAACGCCCGGCTGAGCAGCGGCGACAACAGTTCAGCCTGCAGCCGGCCGTGGGTTGCGCCAAGAATGCGCGCCATTTCTGCCGAGCGCTCCAACACCTCAGTGGCGGTCATGCGCGGACCGTGCACGGCACCCAGCCGGTCGACCAGCAAGGCATGGCGGATGCGTGCGCGCAGATCGCTTAGCACCAGTTCCGACACGTCGAACCGGCCAGGCGCCTGCAGCGGAGCGAGCCCCGACGAGCCAACCGCTTTCGGAATGATCGCCCCTGGCACCAGCTTAATCGTGGCGGGGTTGAGCACCCCGTCGTCGTCCGCCTGCCAAATCCCGGTGACAGCGATGGAGGCATTCTTCAGGATCAACTCCACCACTTTGTTCGCCGTCTTGATATCCGGCAGCGCGGTCATGACCGGTGAGCGTCCGTAGGACTCGCCGGGTGCCTTCAGCCAGCGAAAGCCGATGAAGGGATTGGAACCGAATTCTCCCTCCGTGAGCGGCTCGTCCTCATGGTTCGGTTCCTCCAGAACGGCGAGATAACGGTAGCCCTGCCCGGCCGGGCACACGGCTTCGAGGACCCCGACCTTCCGGTTTGCCTGTTCCCGTTCCGCGCCGGGGGGTTCCTTTCCAAACCGGGCCGTGTACTGCTCGGTTGTCAGCCGCAGCCGCCGCCAGGTTTGTTCCAATCGGCCGGACGGGCCCTCTTCCATGATGACGTCGTGGATCGGAACCGCCGTGAACCGGAAGGCACTGGCGCTGCCGACCGGCGCCTCCTCAAAAAGGAGGCAAGCCGTCCCGGCCGTAACCAGATCCAGATAACACTGATGGATCTCCACCGCGAAGTTGGAGCGGTCGAAGTGCGACTGCAGGGTCGCATTGACCTGCTCAAGGGCCGGCCTGATTCCAGCCCTCTCATCGGCCGCCACCTCGGTTCCGGGGCACAATTCGACCCAACGGGTCCATGGTGGCGTCAACTCCGACAACAAACTCGCTGCGAGCTGTTCCACGGAGTCGGCAGCCGTGGCATCGAACAGACGGTCGTTGGTCCGGCCGCCTTCCAACCCGGCTGGCCCGCTGGCGTCCCGGTGGGGCAGGGCATAGGCGTAACAGTCCCGCCAGAGCTCTTGCCATGGCGTCCGGCTCCGCGAGGCGCGCTCGAACTGTCGGCGCACCGTTTCAGACGACTTCATGGCTATCCTCCAAGCAAGGAGCGGCGGACGACTGCTAGCTCACCGGGGCTGAGAATTCCGCGGGCGCCGGTTGCGATGGTCCCTTCCCGCCCGCGTTTCCGCCGGGCCAGGAAGGCGCGGCGCGCGGCGGCCGCCGCCTCTTCTTCCGCCTGGGCGGAATCCACCGGCGCCTCGATGACAGCAGGCTTCGGGCTGCGGACCTCGGTATCGCCGATAAGCGGGCTCACGATTGCACCCATCATTCCTCCTCGACAGCCGGGAGCGCCAACAGCACCCGGCCCGCTACGGTCAGATAACGAAACGGCCCCGCGCTGGATGCACTGGGGCCGTCTTGATAAGGAATATAGGCCTATTTCTCATCAGAGTCAAGGATTTTATTCTTATTTTGTTCGCCAATATAGCGGTAGAGCTGCCAGGGTGTTTGAACTGCGGCGGCTCGTAGGCCCAGCACTCGCTTCACCGCCTCCACACAGGTCCATATACCCGGCAGGCCACTCGCTACCGGCTCGCGGTTAATGCTCGTTTCAATGATCACAAATCCGCGGCGGCGAAGAGAAGCTGCGATTTCTTCGGCAGTTGCGACCAGGAAACGAAGCTGCAGCCGGGAGAGGATCGGATCGAGAATGAGGCTATTATCCCCAACGGGCAAAACCACGGCGCAATGCCGGAAACCGGGACGAAGGAGCCGTTGCCACCAGAAATCGGCACGCCCGGAAAAAACCACCAGGACTCTATTGTGCACGGTTCGCTTCTCCGGTCCGAGGCTGAATGATCCCTTTTTGTTCTAATATTTGTTCCAGCGAACACATGGCGCGCCGCCAAACGGGCGTTGCGGCACGATGCGCTTTTCCGAGCGAATACGGTGCTACGGCATAGCGTCCATACAAAAATAGTATCTCCATTTCGGTCCTGGACAGCATCGCCTGACGGTGCAGGCGGTACGCGCATGCGATGATGTCTGTTGCCTCACATGGTCTGGGCGATCTGGCCATTCCGGCCTTCACTCTCGCGCCGGCCAAGCGGGCCAGCATCCCCTGCATGGCCCAAATCCAGGCTTCGTCGGCACTCGCGAAGGGCTCCGGTTCCACAAGGCCGGCGTCCCGCACTTCCGTTCGCCTTGCTGCCATGTTCGTACTCCCCTACTGCAGGTCAGCCTCGAGCCAATATGAACATCTTCCTAGTGAATATCAAGTGAATACATGAGATAAAATACCCATGTTGAGGCATTCGGACATCTGGGAGGCAATCGACCGCTTGGCGGCGCGGCACAATCTGTCGCCGTCGGGCCTGGCGAAGCGTGCGGGGCTGGATGCGACCACCTTCAATAAGAGCAAACGGGCTACCCGGGATGGCAAGCTACGCTGGCCCAGCACTGAAAGCATCGCGAAAATCCTGGAAGCGACCGGCTCAAGCCTTTCTGATTTCCTGGCAGAGATCCCCAACGGCGGCGCCTATGCGACGCAGAGAATTCCCGTGATCGGGTTCGCCCAGGCGGGTGAACAAGGTTTCTTTGACGACGCCGGCTATCCGACCGGCACGGGATGGGACGAAATCGTTTTTCCCGACGTCGGCGACCCGAACGCTTATGCGCTCATCGTGAGCGGTGATTCCATGCAACCGCTCTACCGGGAAGGCGACCGGATTATCGTTTCCCCCACCGCCAATCTCAGGCGAGGCGACCGCGTCGTCGTAAAGACGCGGGAGGGCGAAGTGATGGCGAAGGAACTCGTCCGGCGAACGGCCCAGTGGATCGAACTCCGCAGCATGAATCCGGAGTACGAGAACCCGAAGCTGTCTACAATGGACGTGGAATGGATCGCCCGGATTCTGTGGGCAAGCCAGTAGAACAAGAGCTACCGTTCTGGGCCGACGAGTTGAAAAAGCCGCCGTCAGGCCGCGTCGTGAAAAATCAGCCCAAGCGTGCACCGCTCGCCGGAGAGTACCCGGCTGACGCCATGGCGCATGCTGGCTTTCATCATTGAACGCGCCCCCCGCACCGGGCGCTCGTTGGTCGGAAAAAGGACAAAGGCCACCTGCGGAATGTCCAC
>CAYYSC010000176.1:0-7021 GCA_964474065.1 uncultured Rhodospirillales bacterium
AACTGCTGAAGCCCGGCGGTCTCCTGATCTGCTATGGATGTTTCAAGAAGAACGAACAGCATTTTTCGGAGTCTAACGCCGCCTTCGACCGGAAACTCGCCGCGTTCGACGCTCGCTGGGGTGTCCGCGACGTTATCGGCGTCGTTACCCAGGCCGAAGAGAATGGGCTGGCCCATGCAGCGGAAATCAGAATGCCGGCAAACAACCTGATGCTGCTGTTCCGACGCATATAGGCAGCAGGCCGGTGTAGGGCCAATGGCGCCCGGGCCAGAAACTACTCCGCCGCCACCCGCTGGCCGGCCCCCGTGACCATGCCGTTGGCGAGGTCCTCTTCCCGGGCCGCTGGCTGGCGCTTGGCGGGAAGGCCGTAACCGCCGCCGCCGCCCGGCTTGATCTCGATCTCATCGCCGGCCCGGAAGGTCAAATTGGCTTTTGGCGGCACCACGGTCGCCCCGCCGTTCCGGTATAGCACCGTGCGGCCGGCTTGCCCGCTCGCGCCGCCGAACAACCCCTCTGGCGCGAGACGATGGCGGTCCGAATAGGTCTGGAGCTTGGCGCCGTCCTTCAGGATCTTGTAACGTCGCCGGAAGCCCGCGCCGCCCCGGTGCTCGCCGTCGCCAAAGCTGTCCTCCGCCAGCGCGTAGCCGGTCACGCGAAAAAAGTCGTAGTCGATATCCAAGGCCTCGACTGGCGTGTTCGAGCAGTTGGAGAGGGGCGAATCGACTGCATCGCAACCGTCGGAGCCCGCGCCCCCGCCATAGCCGCCGCCGAAAATCTCCAGGTAGACGCTGTAGCCCGTCTCCCCGAGATGCGAGAGGCAGAAGCTGGTGGTCGAATCGAAGCCCGGCGCGATCACCAGTTCCGGCACCGCCTTGGCAAGCGCGTCCATGACCGCGTTGTAGGCGCGGTAGGCCGGCAGCAGGCGGGCGCGCACCGGCGCCGGCGGGCGCGGATTCAGGATGCTGCCGAAGGGCGCCTTCACCGTGATCGGCCGCTTGCAGCCCTCGTTGAAGGGAATGTCCGGGGCGGTCAGCACCGACTTCACACAGGACAGCGCGGAGGCCAGCGTCGACGCGAACGGGCAGTTGATGTTGGTTGGCACCTGCGGGTCCGTGCCCTCGAAGTCCACCGTCATTGCGTCGCCTTCGATTGTGACGGTGCAGCGGAGCCAGACCGGCTCCTCGCCAACGCCGTCGTCGTCCATCGCGGCCTGCCCGTGGTAGATGCCGTCCGGCGCGGCGGCGATCCCGGCCCGCACCCGACGCTCGGCATAGTCGAGAAGTTCGGCCATGGCGGCTTCCAGCTTCTCCGCGCCGTACTTGGCCGCAAGCTGCTGCAGCCGGTGTTCGGCGATCGCATTGGCGGCGAACTGGGCGTTCATGTCGCCCATGGTGAGGTCCGCGACGCGCACGTTCAGCCGCATCAGCGCCTCCAGACGGCCGCCGTTCCAGTCCTCCTGCCAGTTCCACTTCGATGGCGGCAGGCGAATCCCCTCGGCATAAACGTCCGGCGCGTCCATGTTCAGACCGGGTGCGCCGCCGCCGAGGTCCAGGTGGTGGGCGACGCTTGCCGCAAAAGCGATGACCCGGCCGTCCACGAACACCGGCGTGAAGATAAAGATGTCCTGCAGGTGCTGGCCGCCCTGGTAGGGGTCGTTGTTGATGAGGAAGTCACCCGGCTTCAGCGTCTCCGGCGGATGCGCCTCCAGGCAGGGCTTGCAGGTGGCACTGATGCCGCCAAGCTGCATCGGGATCAGGTCAGCCTGGGCGATAACATTGCCCTTAGCGTCCAGGATCGCCGCCGAGCCGTCGCGCGCCTCCCGGAGGATGGGCGTGTAGGCGGAGCGGATCAGTTTCGCGCCCGCCTCGTCCGCCGCGGCCTGGATCGCCTGGGAGATGACGGCGTAATCGATGGGATCGAGTTTTATGCGGCTCTCAGCCATGCCTCTCAAGCCTCCCGGGAGATGATCAGGTTGTCGTGCGCGTCCAGTTCGGCCTGCCAGCCGCTCGGAACGTAAGTGGTGGACGTCGGCCCGGCGAGGATCAACGGACCGTGCAGCGGCTTGCCCGGCGCGACGGATGCGATATCAAGCAGCGCCCCCTCGCGCCAACCACCCTCGTCAAACAACCGCGCGGCCACGGCCGGCTGAGCCTGATCCCGCGCGATGGAGAGCGACGGGATTTCGCCTGCGGGCAGCGTCGCCTGGCAGCGGAGCGCCACAAGCTCCACCGCCCGCCTCGGGTCGGCGGGCTGAAAATAGACCTGCCGGTGCGCCTGGTCGAAACCTTCTTTGAGCGCCTCTTCGTTCAACGCGTCCGCCGCGTTTGCCGGCAGCGGCACCGGCAGTTCGAACGCCTGGCCGACGAAGCGCATGTCGGCGGAGTAGGCGAACTGAGGTTCGCCCTCCAGCCCCAGGGCGGCGAACTCGTTCCCGAGGCCCCGAGCCAGCCCCGCCAGCACCTTCGGCGCCTGGGCCGCCGCCTCCGCCGTGCCCAGCTTGCGGGTGAGCGAGTCGTGTTTCGTGAAATCGCTGGCGAGCAGGCCATAGGCCGACAGGACCCCCGGATTGGGAGGCACCACCAGGCGCTCTACCCCCAATTCCTCTGCGATTTTCGCCGCATGCAGCGGGCCGCCGCCGCCGAACGGCACCAGGACGTAGTCGCGCGGGTCGCGCCCGCGCTCGGTCGAAACCAGTTGGATCGCGCGCACCACGGCGTTGTTGGCAAGCCGGACGGCGGCGTCGGCGGCCTGCTCTACGCTCATGCCAAAGTGCGCAGCCACCGGCTGGAAGGCGGTCCGCGCCGCTTCCGCATCAATCGCCATCTTGCCGCCCAGAAAGCCTTCCGGCCGGACCGCGCCCACAATGACCTGGGCGTCCGTAATGGTCGGCTGGGTGCCGCCCTTGCCATAGCAGGCGGGGCCTGGGTCGGCGCCAGCACTGTGCGGGCCGACGCGCAGCATGCCGCCATCGTCCACCCAGACGATAGAGCCGCCGCCGCTGCCGACCGAAACGATATCCAGGACCGGCGTGCGGATCGGCAGACCGTCGATTTCCGTCTCTGGCGTTACCGCAGGTTGGCCCTCGTCCACCAGACAGACGTCGGTCGAGGTGCCGCCCATATCGAAGGTAATCAGGTTACGGAAGCCGGAGCGCTCTGCCTGCCGCACCGCGCCGACCACACCCGCGGCCGGTCCGCTGAACAGGGCGGTGATGGCGTTGCGGCGCATCCCCGCGGCCGGCAGCCGGCCGCCGTTCGACTGCATGACCGTGAAACGCCCGGCAAAGCGGCCAGCGGCCAAATTCTCCTCGATCCGCGACAGATAGCGGTCGATTACCGGCTGAACGAATGCCGCAAGCGTTGTGGTGGAGGCGCGCTCGAACTCCCGGAACTCGCGGATCACGTCAGCCGAGCCCGTCATGAACACGCCGGGCAAGGCGCCGTGGATCAGTTCGATCACGCGGCGCTCATGCGCATCGCTGGCGTAGGCATTGAGCAGGCAGATGGCGACGGCATCATAGCGACCCTGCTGCAACGCCGGAATCAGCCCAGCGATGATCGTTGCTTCGTCCAGCGGCGTTTCCACCGAGCCATCGGCCAGCACCCGCTCTTGCACCTCGAAGCAATCGGCCCGGTGCACCACGGGCGCCGGTTTCTTGTAGTGCAGGTCGTAGATATTGCGTCGGTCGTGCCGCTGCAGGAACAGAATGTCCCGGAATCCGGCTGTGGTGATGAAGGCGACGCGCGCCCCCTTACGCTCCAGCACCGCGTTGGTGGCGACCGTGGAGCCGTGGCCCAGGTCCGCCATCTCCGCCGGGCTCAGCCCCGCCGCTTCGATCGCGTTGAAGGCCCCGATGTCGGGACTTGCTGGGGTTGAGGGCACTTTCGCCACCTGCACCCGCCCGCCCTCGAATGCCACGAGGTCCGTGAACGTTCCGCCAATCTCCACACCCACGCGCAAGGCCACGCCGCAACTCTCCCAGTTTCCGGATAACCGGGAGATTCCGTGTCCCCAGGCGGTGCATTGCGACGCTGCCGACCGCCGCGACGACGACGCGCGCATCGCCCACCCGCTTGGTCGCGCCGATCCGGTCCAGGTATTCCAGCACCTCGATAGTGACGTTGCGGCCGATACCGGTCGCATCTTTGAATTGCTGGGCGGTGAACTGGCCGTCCGGATCGGCGGCGGCGAGCTTGCGGGCCTCGGCAATTAGCGCCTCCAGCGCGCCCGGCGGGAAGAAGCGATTCTTGGCGACCGGGGCGACCAAAGCCAGGCTGGCGGCGCGCCGCAGCACGGCCTCAATGCGCTCCGGCTCCTCCTCCAGCGCCTGCGCCAGTTCGCGAACGCGCGGCGGGCGAAGCCCGCCCTCGAGCAGCAGCGGTTCGATCTCTTCCCAAAGCAGGCGGTCGGCGTCCGCCATGGTGGCCTCATGGCTGACGAGCGCCACCATCGGCCCAACCTGCTTGGTCAAGCCATCGGTGAGCGCCAGCGCTAGCGCCGCTGCCCAGGCGGGGCGCGGGGCGGACACCTGGAGGATGCGGCGCAGGCTTTCCGGCGGCGCGCCCGCCTGGTCCGGATAGGCCCGGTGCCAGCGGACGAGCGCCTCTTCCACCCGTGCGACCCAGGCCGCTGCGTGCTGTGGGCTAAAGGCCAAGCCCCCAGCCTCCCGCATCGGCGTGTGCCCCACCAGCGCCGCAGCCTCGTCCTGCGTCAGATTGTGAGTTAAGCCAAAGCGACGAAGGTCGAGGCCGCTCGGACTCGCCGCGAGCGCAGCCGCGAAAGCCCCTGCCGGGTCGCACCGATCCAGCGCCGCCAGAAAAGCCAGCCGTTCCGGCGAGCGGCGGCCGCGGGCGGGCGGGAACGGATCGACCACCCGGCCGCCCGCCAGGGTCAATTGCGCCGACTGATCTCGCAGGACGAAGCGGTCGCCCGCGAACGCAACGATTTGGCTGTCCAGTACGAGTTGCCCCCAACCCTGCTGTCCCGGCTCGATCCGGCGGCCTTCGAGCAGGGCAAGTCGCCCTGTCACATCCATCGCGCCAAGGTGCACATGCACCGGCTGGCGGTCGCTGACGCCGACGCCCTCGCCCGCCGGCACGTGCACCCGCACGTCGATGCGGCCTGTAGGGGCATGCGCTTCCGGCGCCAGCACCCAGTCGCCGCGGTGCACCAGTTCCTTGTCCACACCAGCGAGGTTGAGGGCCAGACGCTGGCGCTCGCGGCCTTCCCGGCTCTCGGCAGCCTGGGCATGGATGCCGCGTACCCTGACCTCCCGGCCCAAGGGCGAGAGCAGCAGTCGGTCGCCGACCTGCACCCGGCCGCTGACGGCAGTGCCGGTCACCACGAGTCCGGCCCCCCGAACGCTGAACGCCCGGTCCACCGCCAGGCGGAAACGGCCCGACACAGGCGGCCGCGACAGGCCGCGCGCCTGCTCCAGCAGCCAAGCCTTGACTTCCTCGACCCCTTGGCCGGTATGGGCGGAGGTGACATGCAGCGGCGCGTCCGCCAGCACGGTTCCCGCCGCCGCGGCGCGGATCTCCTGCTCCACTTGGGCCAGCCGGTCCGCGTCCACCCGGTCGGCCTTGGTGATAGCAATTCCGCCCGCCGGCACGTCCATCAGATCGAGGATCGCCAAATGCTCCAGCGTCTGAGGCATCGGGCCGTCGTCCGCGGCGACAACCAGCAGCGCCAAATCGATGCCGGAGACGCCGGCCAGCATGGTACGCACGAATTTCTCGTGGCCGGGCACGTCGATAAAGCCGACGGTCAGGTCTGGCTCGACCGGCCAGTAGGCAAATCCCAGGTCGATGGTCATACCGCGCCGCTTCTCTTCCGGCAGGCGGTCTGCGTTCACGCCGGTCAGCGCGTGCACCAGCGCGGTCTTGCCGTGGTCGATATGGCCGGCCGTGGCAACAATCATCGGACAGGTGGCCCTTTCCTGGAATTGGGCATTGCGCGCTCGAACGCGTTCTCCATAGCAGACAATGCTGGCGATGCAGACAACGCTGCGCAATCCGGGCCGGGTCAGGCTTGCCAGGCGGCGCGTGGAAAGCTATGGCCGGATAACCGGACAAAACAGCCGCAGGACGCCGCCATGCCCGCCTATATCGAACCGATTGTCGGCCGCTACGTGCATCTGGAACTCGGCGGCCGCCGGCACCGGGTCTATTTCGAAGAAGCAGGCCCGGCGGATGGCATCCCGCTAGTCTGCCTGCACACGGCCGGCGCGGACAACAAGCAGTGGCGGCATCTGCTGACAGACGAGGCAGTGACGAAGCACTATCGGGTTCTCGCCTTCGACATGCCGTGGCACGGCAAGTCGCTACCGCCCGCGGGCTGGCGGGACGAGGAGTACCAACTCACCGCCGCCCGCTATGCCGACCTGATCCGAACCTTCTGCACGGTGCTGGAATTAAAGAAGCCGGTGGTGATGGGCTGTTCGATCGGAGGACGCGTCGTCGTCTATCTCGCCATCCACTATGCGCGCGAATTCGGCGGCCTGATTGGCCTGGAGGCCGCGGATTTCCAGCCGCAGGGCTGGTACGAGTTGGACTGGCTGAACCGCCCGGACCTGAACGGCGGCGAGGTTTGCGCCGCGGTGGTCAGCGGACTGGTCGCTCCAACCGCGCCGGACGAATACCGCTGGGAGACGTTATGGGGCTACATGCAGGGCGGGCCCGGCATCTTTAAGGGTGACTTGCACTTTTACCGGATCGACGGCGACTTCCGCGACGACACCCACAAGATCGACGCGGCGGTCTGCCCCCTGTATTTGCTGACCGGCGAATACGACTTCTCCTGCACCCCCGACGACACGCGCCGGACGGCGGCGAAAATCGTCGGCGGGCCGGAAGTGGCGGAGATGAAAGGCCTAGGCCACTTCCCGATGAGCGAAGACCCAGGGAGATTTCGGGAATACATTCTGCCTATCTTGGAGGAATTGCGGGGGGTGACGTAAATAAAAATTAAGGGAATTTTTCACTTTATACAGTAATTAGATCAGTTCCTGCAAGAAAATTTC
>CAYYSC010000177.1:0-6954 GCA_964474065.1 uncultured Rhodospirillales bacterium
CGCTCTTCCGATCTTATGGTCGAGCCGCCGCCCGCGATCGGAGGCACTCCAGTCTCGCGCACGGTAAGACCACCAAGTGAACAGCTTTTGCTCCGGCGGGATAAAGTGACGCACCGCATCCACCCATCGTCCCGCCGCCTGGACTGCATCAAGACCTCCCACCTCGATCGGTGTGTGGCTGACCACCTTAAGCATCTGCTTGTGGCTCCAGACATCGTTTTGTAGCGGCGCGATATTGAGATCGCCCACTTTGATCGCCCGCAGGCCCGCCTCGTCCGCGCGCCCTTTCCAGTAGTCCGCAAGTTCCCCGACAAAATCCAGCTTGTGTGCGAATTTCTCGTTGGCTTGCGGGTCCGGCTCATCGCCGCCGGAAGGAACATAGAAATTATGCAACTCCGTGCCATCCTGCAGCAGAGTCATGAGATGACGCCCGTCCTCCTTGCCGCACCAGGAAAACGCCTGCACTGCCTCGAATGGTTGCCTCGCGAGCGTGGCAACGCCGTGCAATCCCTTGATCCCATTGATTGCCTGATACGGAAATCCCGCATCCCGCAACTGGGACGCCGGGAATTGCGGTTCCGTGCATTTGATTTCCTGCAGGCAAATTACGTCCGGCTGCAGGGTTTCGATCATCTGCAAAACGAGCGGCAGGCGTAGACGAGCGGAATTGATGTTCCAGGTAACGATGCGCTGGGATGCTCCTGGCTTCCAGTCTAAGTTCATTTGGGTTGCTTGTCTTTCTGCGTGAAAAAGGCGTCGGCGTGGAAATTCTCCGGCGCAAGGCCTAGGGACTGGATCAATACCGCGGCCGCTTCGACCATGACGGGCGGACCGGCGGCGACTGCTCCCCACCCCTCCAGAACACCGTGATATACGGACACGGCATCCACTGGATTGCCGGCGCGGATCATTCCGTTATCCGGCTCAACGTCCTCGGCGCTCAGCACAAGCCGGCCATCAAGAGGCAACGCGGCAGCAATGTCGTCGACCAGGAACAGGTCTTCCGCTTTTGCCGCCCCCCAATAAAGTTGCACTTCCCGCTCGGGGGCCAATTCACCCGCCGCCTTTGCAATCGCCGTGACGGGGCCGATGCCGGTAGAAGCGGCAATACACAGGAGCGGTCCTTCATGGCCAAGCGCCAATGGCATCGTACCGAAGGGACCGTCGAAGCGGATGGAATCGCGCACCCGCAACCGCTCCGCAATAAAGGTGCTGGTCCCGCCCACCCCGTGATCCCGCACGAAGAATTCGAGTTCATCAGGCGCAGACCGCCAAGTCAGGGAATAATCGCGCGGCGGCTGTTCCGGCAGGCTCATCGCGACGTACTGACCGGGCGCAAAGATCAGCGGCCCACTCTCGACAGCCACGCGGACGGCAGTGACCCCGGGCGAGAGGTTCTCCAAGGCTGCAATTCGGCCCTCTACGCCAAAGCGTGGTGGTGGCAAGGCCGTTTCATCCATAATGACTATCCATCGTCAGCACCTTCGATGGAGGCGAAAAGCGCTTGCAGGCATTGATCCGGCTTTTCAAACACCATCATATGGCCGGTTCCGGCCATACGGACAAGCTTGGCTCCCGGCACGCGGGCTGCTGCCAAACCCTGTACCTGCGCTGCCCAGCTTGGAGTGGCTGTCTTGCCTGCCGCCTCGCTGGCGATGAAGGTCGTGGCGCAACAGAAGCGGTCGACGTAACAAAAGGTGGAAGTGTTCATCGTCATGCGGTAGCCAGCCGCCTCCACCGCCGGGTCGCAGGCGAGCACGTAACCGGAATCTTCCGAATTAGGCCGCAAAGTCGCGTGGCAGTGCGCCGCCAGCATGCCGGGGTCCCATTTTGCATAGGCCGCGGCCCCAGCAAGCCGGTCGATGAACGCCTGAGGACTGGCCCATTTTGCGCGCCGGCGCTCGGCCGTGGCAACCAAAGCCTGAGCCAGTTCGGCGGCAATAGAATGAGCCGGATATTCGGGCGGCGGCGACAAGGGCGGTTCGAGCAGCGTCGCGCTCGCCCACGGGATTTCGCCGAGGACGCCACCAAGGCGCAGGGCAGCCAGCCCGGTGAAGGAGTGAGCGGCAAAGTGAATCGGCCGATCCGGTCCCACCGACATGCGCAAGCGCTGCACAACAAGCGCAAGATCGCGGGCCAGCACATCGACGCGGCAGCTTTCGGTATAGGGTGCAGGCGGCTGTTCCGAGCCGCCATGGCCACGGGCATCGAATGCAAACACGGGCATGCGCTCCGCCACCCGCTGCAACCACGGCAGATAGCTGCCAGCAGCGAAGCCGTTAGCGTGTCCCCAAAGCAGGACTGGCCCTTCCTCGACCGGCCCGAATATTCGGTAGAACCGCAAGCGGGTCCCTTCGCACCCGTCGACCCATTCGGCGACGGCGGCGCGAGCGTCAATCGATGGCGGAATAGTTGTCACGCCTAGGCCGCTTGACGCTTCTCGCCACGGGAAAAGGCATGTACAGCCTCCCCAAACAGACCGAACAGGTCGTTGGAAAGCCGGTCTTCCCCGTAGAGTGCTTCCGGATGCCATTGGACACCCAGCACATACCCGGGCGCATTGGGTGCAGAGACGGCCTCGATCACCCCATCGTCACTCACAGCTTCAATCATGAGATCCGGCGCCACGCGATTGCACGCCTGGGCATGTAGGGAATTGATCATGACACGTTCGGCGCCGGTTAGCTTCTCCAGCACCCCACCCGGCGTGAGCGTGATCCAGTGGGCCAGGGCGATCTTTTTTTCCAGCGGCACCGCCTTGTCCGACCGGTGGTCACGCTTGCCGGGGAGTCGGTGGACAAACTGATGAAGGGAGCCGCCAAGGGCGACGTTCAATTCCTGAATGCCGCGGCAGACGGCAAAGACCGGCACGCCCATCTTCACGGCCAGCCGAATCAGCGGCAGGGTCGTCGCATCACGCATCGGATCGTGTTTGATGTCCGGTGCCGCCCGCGGCGTATCGTAGTGGTGCGGCTCCACGTTGGAGGGGCTGCCGGTCAGCACGAGGCCGTCCAGACGCGACAGAAGCTCCTCATGCTCCCACCGGTCGCCGAGCGCAGGGATGATGATTGGCATCGCCCCAGAGACGTCGTGCACGGCGTCCATGTAGCGCGCGTTCGCAGCATGATAATTGAGGACAGTGTTGAGGTCGCGCACACACGCGGACACACCGACCACGGGCCGGGGCATGGGCTAAGACTCCGATGTCAATCGAGTTCGTAACAATATGACATAGGTTTGAGCCTTTCCGCAAACACAGGGGAGCCAGGAATGATCGGCTTTCGCGAATTCCCAATAATCGCCGCTTTATGGAGCGGGGTAATGGGCGCGGCAAATGCCGCCGAACCCCTGGATTGCGCCGGATCGCAGATGGAAATGAATCGGTGCGCTGCCAACACGGCGGCAGCCGAGGATGCCGAACTCAACCGGCGCTATCAGAGGGTGCTGAAGCGCAGCGATGAATTGGAGCGCCAGCTGCTTCGGGAGGCTCAACGGAACTGGATCGGCTTCCGGGACAGCAATTGCCGATGGGAAGCGGATGCGGCGCGCGGCGGCTCAATGACGCCGCTGATTGAATGGAGCTGCCGGGCGAGGATGACCCGCGAACGCCTCATCGAACTGGGAAGCACGATGGAAGATTCGGCCCTCGGTATATGGAGCGGCATCGCGCTAGCCCGGCTGCGCGAACTGGCGCCCGGCCTTGCTCAAAATGGAGTGTATTGGCTGCCCGAGGGCGTGCGGAGCGCGGATTTTGACAGGGACAGCCGCTATGATCTCGCTGGCGTCGCCATTGATCCGCCAGACGCTTCCGGCAACGGAGGGGCGGCGCATCTTCTGATCCTCCTGGCGGCAATGGAGAAACCGTTACATGCCGTCATTCCTATTGGCGAGAACGGTCTTTGCGCGGCGCCGGCCGAAGCCAGCATCGAATATCCGGAAAATGCCGCCCCCTTGTTCGTTCTCTATGACGGCACCTGCGATCCGTTACGTGTCGGCGTAAACGCCTCTCCAGTCGAGGTGATGCTGCATCGAAACTAACGCGGCAAAGGCCTTTGCTGCCCAGTGCCAACGCCGCCATGCAGAGTCCTCAACCGGAGCGCAACGGCGACACGCCTTAGGCTACCGGCACGGAAACGCGTTATTCAGCGACGCGTGGCGCCGGCGCGGGTATTCGGCGAGATACCCAACGCTGGGAGGCGATGACGGCCAGAACCAGTGCCAGCCCAGCGATATCGGTCGTCACGCCCGGTTTTATGAGGGTGAATGCGGCGCCGACCATTAGCAATCGTTCCCACCACGTCGCGGTCTGCAGCAGGTATCCATGTAGCCCGGCTGCCAGGAGCGAAACGCCGATGATGGCGGTAGTGCTTGAAACCAGGATCGCGTCCCACGTCCCGAGGAGCAAAAGCGCGGGGCCATAGGCGAACATGAAGGGAATGATATAGCCGGTAGCGGCCAGTTTCATCGCCGCAATACCCCCGCTCCAGAGCTTTGCGCCCGCAAGACTGTTCGAGGCATAAAGGGTAATCGCCACCGGCGGCGTAATCGCAGACAGGCAGGCGAAATAGAGCACAAACATGTGAGCAGCCTCGACATAGACGCCGAGCTTCACCAGCGCAGGCACCAGCAGTGCCACCTGCACGATGTAAGCCGGTGTCGTCGGCAGGCCCATGCCGAGGATGATTCCCGCGACTGCGGTCAAGATCAGCGCCAGGATCAGCGAGTTGTCGGCCAATCCGATCACAAAGGCAGAAAACGTAACGCCAATGCCGCCCTGGGCGATGATGCCGATAACAATACCTGCGCAGGCGCAGGCCGCCACTACCTGCAGCGAGTTGCGGATGCCGTTGATGACGCCGTCGATCACCAGTCCCAGCGTAATTTCCTGCCGCGTCGTCTTCCGCAGCATTGCGATGGGCACGACCGAGATCAAACCGCAAGTCGCAGCGTAAGGGGCACTGTAGCCCGCGACCAGAACGCCGACGATCACCACCAGCGGCAGGAACTGATGCCCCCGCTCCGACAGGACGGCGCCAAGGCGCGGCAGATCCGGCTTGGGTATGCCTCTAAGCCCCAGCCTTTTCGCTTCGAAGTGGACGGCGACGAACACCGCCAGGAAATACAGAAACGCCGGCAGCAAGGCGATCATGATGACAGTGAGATAGCTGACAGCCAGGAACTCTGCCATGACGAAGGCTGCGGCGCCCATGATGGGCGGCATGATCTGTCCGCCGGTAGAGGCGACCGCCTCAACCGCGCCGGAAAATGGCGCCCGGTAGCCCAGCCGCTTCATCAGCGGAATGGTAAAGGTGCCGGTCGTCATCACGTTGGCGGTAGAACTGCCCGAAATCGTGCCGAACATAGCACTTGTCATCACCGCCACCTTCGCTGGTCCGCCGGCAGCCGAACCCGCAAGCGCTAAGGCGAAATCTCGGAACAGTTTGCCCGTCCCCGTCTTTTCCACCAGCGAGCCGAACAGAATGAACAGCACCATGTAAGTCGCTGACACCGCGAGCGGGATGCCAAACAGCCCCTCCGTAGTCAGGTACATCTGATCCAGCATCTCTCCCGGCCGCAGCTCCGTGATAAAATAGCCGTAGGCGAGAAATGCCACCGCTGTGATCGGCAGTGCGAGCCCAACCAACCGCCGCGTCCCCTCCAGCACGGCAATAATCAGCCCGATGCCGAGAACGAAATCGATAGGCCGGGGGTCGTCGACGTAAGCGAAACGGTCGAGGATGTAATCATGCTCGATAAACAGGTAGCCAATGGAGGCAATCGATATGACAAGGAAGGCAAAATCGATGGTCGCACTGACCTCCACTTCCGGCCGGTCGCCTCCTTAAGTGTCGGGTACCAGAGAAAGATCAGCACCAGTCCGAACAGGAGGTGGGTGCCGCGGAAATATATGACCTGCGGTGCTCCCGTAAAGACCACCCAGAGGTGGAAAGCTGCCATACCAAGCGCGATCAGCGCGGGCACCGCAACGGACAGGCGTCGCCAATCTTCATTCATCTGATGTCACCCTTTGGGCCGCAGGGCGTTCTCTAGGACATCCGGCCACGGCTCCCGCGTACATTTTCTCTCACAACCGGTTCTGATGCCGGTTGAAAAGCCGCCGGCCGGCTGCGCCAGGCCGGCGGTCAGAACAAAGGAAGTTTAGATTAAAGAGCGCCCACTTCCTTGTAGTAGCGCTCCGCACCGGGATGCATCGGCATGCCAACGTCGCGGGCCAGATCCTTCGTCGTGAAATCAGCGAGCGCCCGGTTTACGGACCCTAGGTCCTCCACGTTCTCCGCGATTGCCTTAACCACCTTGTAGGCCGTGTCCTCCGGCATCTCCTCACAATGGGCAATCATATGCATGGCAAACCCGCCGATCGGCACCGCCTCCGACTGGTCGGGATAGCTGTTGGCGGGGATCGAGAGCCGGTTCCAGCCCGGATTCATTTCCTGGGTTTTTTGGAATTGCTCGTCCGTGATCGGAATGAAATAGGTCGTGCGCGAATTGGCGAGATCCAGATAGGCGCCTGCCGGCACCGCCGTGACATTGAACAGCGCGTCGATCTGGCCGTCCTTGGCCATGTTAACTTGGTCGGTAATCGAGGCGAAATTTACCTGCGCGAGATCGTCATACGTCAGGCCCGCTGCCTTGAGCAGCGTTTGAGCCGCGGCCTCGGTAGTATTGCCGCGCGGGAGGGTTGCGAAGCGCTTGCCCTTCAGGTCCGCCCAGGTCTTGATCTCCGGATCGACCGCGGCAAGCTGCCCGTACTGGGTGTAAAACGCACCCATATTGCACAGGTTCTCGATCTTCTTGTCGAATGGCGGGTTGCCATTGATGGCATCCACGGTGGAGATGACGTTCCCCCACCCAAGATCGGCCTTGCCTTCGGCCACGCCACGGATGTTGATCAGGCCGGCGCCAGGACGGATATCGACCGTCATATCATCCACT
>CAYYSC010000178.1:0-6896 GCA_964474065.1 uncultured Rhodospirillales bacterium
CCCGCACGCGCCGCGAGGCTGATATCCGCCTGCGCCTGCTCTTCGGCGGCGATGCCCGGCTCGGGCCTGGCAAGGCCGACCTGCTGGAGTTGATCCGCGAGACAGGCTCGATCTCAGCCGCGGGGCGGCGCATGGGCATGAGCTACAAGCGGGCCTGGACGCTGGTCGAGACCCTGAACAACATCTTTTGCGAGCCGCTGGTCCTTAGCACCCGTGGCGGGCCCAGCGGCGGCGGGGCCAGCCTGACAGAGACGGGGGAGCGCGTGCTCGCGCACTACCGGCAGCTGGAGGAGCGGGCCAGGGCGGCGGGCGCGGCGGATATTGCCGCGCTCGAAGGCCTGCTGAGGGATATGTCCATAAAGAAATAACGCTTGCGACGAAGGTCTTGTCGTGGGATATTTCCAGCCAAACATATCGATGGAGGAGAGTATCCATGCGTTTGCGAATGTTGGGCGGCCGCGCGCTGCTGGGTGGCGTCCTGTTCGCGCTTGCGGCGATTCTGCCCTCGCTCGCCCCGATGCCGGCTCAATCGGCAGAGAAAGTCGTTGTCTTCGCTGCTGCCAGTCTCAAGAATGCGCTCGACGACATCGCCGCGCAGTGGGAGCGCGACACCGGCGAGGATGTTGCAATTTCTTTTGCCGGCAGTTCCAAGCTCGCGCGTCAGATCCAGCAGGGGGCGCCCGCGGATCTGTTCCTCTCCGCGAACGTGAAGTGGATGGACGTGCTCGAGGAGGGCGGTCTGATCCAGGCTGATACGCGGCATGATCTGCTGCGCAATCGGCTCGTGCTGATTGCCCACGGCAAGGAAGCGCCGGACGTGGATATTGAGCCCGGCTTCGATCTTGCCGCTCTTCTGACCGGGGGGCGGCTCGCGATGGCGCTGGTCGATTCGGTTCCTGCCGGCATTTACGGAAAAGCTGCGCTGAGCTCCCTGGGCATTTGGGAGCAGGTCTCGCCCCGCGTGGCGCAGTCCGACAATGTGCGTACCGCGCTGGCGCTGGTCGCGCGCGGCGAAGCGCCTTACGGTGTCGCATACGCCACCGACGCAGCGGCAGAAGACAACGTTACCGTCGTCGGCACCTTTCCGGCAGACAGCCATCCGCCGATTATCTACCCCGTCGCTTTGACGGCGGGGAGCGACATCCCGGCGGCCCGCGATTTCCTTGAATACCTGTCGTCAGGCGCAGCAAGGCTGCTGTTCGAGCGGCAAGGCTTCACCGTCATCGAGTGATGCGCAACTGATGGGCTGGCTGGCGCCGGAAGAATGGCAGGCGGTCGCGCTTTCGCTGCGCGTCTCATTTTGGGCTACCCTGGTCAGCTTGCCGCTTGGCATTGCCGTCGCCCTGGCGCTTGCCCGGGGAAATTTCTGGGGCAAGCAACTGCTGAACGGCTTGGTACACTTGCCGCTGATCCTGCCGCCGGTGGTGACCGGTTACCTTCTCCTGGTTCTGTTCGGGCGGCAGGGGCCGCTCGGCAGTTTTCTGGCGGAGATCTTCGGTGTGACGTTCGCTTTCCGGTGGACCGGCGCGGCTCTCGCTTGCGGCGTGATGGCCTTCCCGCTGATGGTGCGCGCCATTCGCCTCGCCATCGAAGCCGTCGATCCTAAACTGGAACAGGCGGCTGGCACTCTCGGCGCGAACTGGGTCTGGCGATTCTTGCTGGTCACCCTGCCGCTGATCCTGCCCGGTGTCATTGCCGGCAGCATCCTGGCCTTTGCCAAGGCCATGGGCGAGTTCGGCGCCACGATCACCTTCGTCTCCAATATTCCGGGCGAGACCCAGACCCTGCCGCTGGCCATCTATGCCTTCCTGCAGGTGCCAGGCGGCGAGGCCTCGGCCTTCCGGCTCGTGGCCGTCTCGATTGTCATTTCGATGGGCGCACTGTTGATTTCCGAATTCGTTTCCACCCGCATCGCCCGCTGGATCGCCGGACAATGAGAGAACGCCCGTGAGCCTCGACATCCGCCTCCGTCATGCGTTTGGGGAGTTCCGCCTGGACGTGGATTTCCGCGCGCCTGGTGGAATCACAGCGTTGTTCGGCCACTCCGGTTCCGGGAAGACAACCGTCGTCAACGCCGTGGCCGGTCTGCTGCGCCCGCAGGAGGGCCGCGTCGCCGTCCATGGTGAGGTATTGCTGGACATCGATCGGCGCGTCAGCCTGCCCGCACACCGGCGGCGGGTCGGCTACGTCTTTCAGGAGGGGCGGCTGTTTCCTCATCTGACCGTGCGCCAGAACTTAGTGTTCGGCGCCTGGTTCGCGCCGCGTTCAGTCTCGCGGGAACCCTTGGGTTCCGTCGTGGAACTGCTGGGCATCGGCCATTTGCTCGACCGCCGACCCGGCGGGCTGTCCGGCGGCGAAAAACAGCGGGTAGCCATCGGCCGCGCGCTGCTCGCCGCGCCGCGCCTGTTACTGATGGACGAGCCGCTCGCCTCGCTGGACGAGGCCCGCAAGGAAGAAATTATCCCTTATCTGGAGCGTCTGCGCGATGAGACGAGCGTACCGATACTTTATGTCAGCCACTCGGTCTCGGAGGTGGCGCGGCTCGCCACGACCATCGTCGCCATCGATAACGGCAGAATTCTCCGCACTGGTCCTGTCGAGGAGGTGATGGCTGACCCGGCGGCGGTGCCGCTGTTCGGGGTGCGCGAGGCGGGCGCGGTGCTGACCGCCCATGTTGTCGCCCACCATGCCGAGGACGGCCTGACCGAACTGGCCGTGAGTGCAGGACCGCTGTTCCTGCCAACGGTATCAGCACCGGTCGGCGCCTCGGTCCGTGTGCGGGTGGAGGCGCACGATATCATCCTGGCCCGTATCCCGCCCGTGGAGATCAGCGCCCTGAACGTACTGCCGGTAACCGTCACCGCCGTTCGCGAAGGTGAGGGACCGGGGGCCGCGGTGGGGCTGCTTGCCGGCGAGGACCGTCTGCTGGCCCGCCTGACCCGCCGGTCGGTGCGAGCGCTGAGGCTTGCGCCCGGACAGGAGTGCTACGCCGTGCTGAAGAGCACGAGCGTTGCCCGGGGGGACGTTGGGGCAGCGGACGGGCCAGAGTAAATTCTTGAATTGTCCTGCCCTTGGCCGTCGGCCCAGCTATTTGTTGTTCTTTTCCGCGATCGCCGCCTGCGCTGCCGCCAGGCGGGCGATGGGCACGCGGTAGGGCGAGCAGCTGACGTAGTCCAGCCCGATGCGGTGGCAGAAGGCGACGCTTTCCGGGTCGCCGCCATGCTCGCCGCAGATGCCGAGCTTCAGGTTGGGCCGGGTGGCTCGCCCGCGCTCGGTGCCGATCTTTACCAATTCGCCGACGCCCTCGTGATCCAGTCCAACAAAGGGGTCGCGCTCCAGGATGCCCTGCTTCTGGTAGGTCTCCAGGAAGCTCGCGGCGTCGTCCCGGCTGATGCCGAACGTGGTCTGCGTCAGGTCGTTGGTGCCGAACGAGAAGAACTCAGCGCTTTCCGCGATCTCGCCGCCGCGCAGAGCCGCCCGCGGCAGTTCGATCATGGTGCCGACCAGATAGGGAATCTCGCGGCCGGTCTCTCTCGCAACGTCGCCCGCGACGCGGTCGATCACGGCGCGCAGAATATCGAACTCCCCCTTGGTGGCGACTAGTGGCACCATGATTTCCGGCAGAACATCCACGCCTTCGGCTGCGACCTCTGCCTCGGCCTCGAAGACCGCGCGGGCCTGCATCTCGGTGATCTCTGGATAGGAAATGCCGAGGCGGCAACCGCGGTGGCCGAGCATCGGGTTCGATTCCGACAGACGCACCGTGCGTTGCCGCACCGCTTCCCGCGTGGCGCCGGTGGCTTTCGCGACCGATTCGATCTCATGCGGTTGGTGCGGCAGGAACTCGTGCAGCGGCGGGTCGAGCAGGCGGATGGTGACGGGCAGGCCCGCCATGATCCGGAACAGTTCTGCAAAGTCCTGCCGCTGCATTGGCAGCAGCTTGGCCAGCGCCGCGCGCCTGCCGGCCTCGTTCTCTGCCATGATCATCTCGCGCACTGCGAGAATGCGGTCCGCCTCGAAGAACATGTGCTCGGTCCGGCAGAGACCGATGCCCTCCGCGCCCAAGGAGCGGGCGGTCTGCGCATCCATCGGCGTTTCCGCGTTCGCACGCACGCCCAGCCGCCGGATCCTGTCGGCCCATGCCATGATGGTGGCGAACTCGCCGGAGACCTCGGGATCGACTGTCTTTACCTTGCCCGCCATGATTTCGCCGGTGGTGCCGTCCAGCGTGATCATATCGCCCGCCTTGACCACCCGGTCGCCGGCGTAAAACTGGCCGGCCGCGTAATCGATCTGGATTTCGCCTGCGCCCGCGACGCAGGGCCGGCCCATGCCACGCGCGACGACGGCGGCGTGGCTGGTCATGCCGCCCCGGCTGGTCAGGATACCGCGCGCCGCATGCATGCCGTGAATGTCTTCCGGGCTGGTCTCGATGCGGACCAGGATGATGTCCTCGCCTGCGGAAGCCCGTTTCTCCGCCTCATCCGCGGAAAACACCACCGCGCCGGAGACAGCCCCGGGCGAGGCGGGCAGGCCGTGGCCGAGCACCATGCGTTCTGCATCCGGGTCGAGCGCCGGATGCAGCAACTGGTCGAGGGCGGCGGGCTCGATGCGCGCGACGGCTTCTTCTTGCGAAATCAGCCTTTCCTCCACCATGTCGGCGGCAATCTTGAGCGCTGCCCGCGCCGTGCGCTTGCCGGAACGGGTCTGCAGCATCCAGAGCTTGCCGCGCTCCACCGTGAACTCGATGTCCTGCATGTCCCGGTAATGCAGTTCCAGTTTGTCCTGGATGTCGCAAAGCTGATGGAAAACGTCCGGCATGACTTCTTCCATGGCCGGAAGGTCGGAATCGTGCGCTTTCCGTGCGGCCAAGGTGATGTGCTGGGGTGTGCGGATACCGGCCACCACGTCCTCGCCCTGGGCGTTCACCAGGTACTCGCCGTAGACCTCCCGCACGCCGGTAGACGGGTTCCGGGTAAAGGCGACGCCCGTGGCGCTATCTTCGCCCATATTGCCGAACACCATGGCCTGCACGTTGACGGCGGTTCCCCACGCTTCCGGAATTTCGTGCAGGCGGCGGTAGGTCACGGCGCGCGGCGTTTGCCAGGAGGCAAAGACCGCCCCAATGGCGCCCCACAACTGTTCCCGCGGATCCTGCGGGAAAGGGTTCCCCAGTTCTTCCTGGACCTTTGCCTTGTACTTGGTGACGAGTTGTTGCCAGTCTTCGGCGCTCAATTCCGTGTCGAGGAAGGCGCCGCGCTGTTCTTTCAGCATTTCCAGCTCTTCCTCGAAGACGTAATGGCCGAGGCCGAGCACCACGTCTCCGTACATCTGGATGAAGCGGCGATAGCTATCCCAGGCGAAGCGGGGGTCGGCGGCCCTCGCCATGCCTTCGACCGTCTCATCGTTCAGCCCCAGGTTGAGCACGGTATCCATCATACCGGGCATGGAAACGCGGGCGCCGGAGCGAACCGAAACGAGCAGCGGATTGGCGGCATCGCCGAACCGGCGGCCAGTCTCGGCTTCTACCTTGGCCAGCGCGGCGTCGACCTGCGCTTCCAGATCGGCCGGATAGGTTTGGGCGTTCGCGTAATAGTGGGTGCAGACCTCGGTCGTGACCGTAAAGCCGGGCGGGACGGGCAGGCCGAGATGGCTCATCTCCGCCAAGTTTGCGCCCTTGCCGCCCAGAAGGTTGCGCATCTTCGAGCGCCCTTCCGCCTTGCCGTTGCCGAAGCTGTACACCCATTGGGTCATGTGATGCTCCATTTCAGGGAACGTTCCGCGGGAGCCCGAAAGCTGATCCGGGATGTCACCGGGAATTCTTAACGACCTAACCACCCTGACTTCCCGGCAAATGCCGGTCGGGGACAGTTTATTTATGAACGACTAGCCCTCGATGACTGAAAAATCCGCGACCTTGCTCATTGTTTCTGTAATCGCCGCCATCAGTTTCAACCGGTTCACGCGCAGCGCCGGATCATCGGCGTTGACGGTAACTTCATCGAAGAATGTATCGACCGGGCTGCGAAGCTTGGCAAGCTGGCCCATCGCCTCATCGAACCGCTCGCGAGCCAATGCGTCGCCCATACCCGCCGCAGCCTCTGCGAGAGCCTGAGCGAGCCCGCCTTCGGCCGGATGGGCAAAGAGGCCGGGGTCGGGCGCCCCGACGTAGCGCGTGCCGTCCTTCTTTTCCTCGATGCTAACGATGTTGGCTGCCCGGCGGTAGGCGGTGAGCAGGTTGGCGCCGTCATCCGTTTTCAGGAAAGATGACAAGGCCGCCACCTGACTCATCAACAGGACCAGATCATCCTGCGCTTCAAGGTTGAAGACCGCGGCCACTTGGTCGTGACGGATGCCCTCTTCCCGCAGGTGGACCTTGAGGCGGTCTGCGAAGAAATGGAGCAGCGCTTCGGCCGTGTCCGTGTCGCTCGCCTGGCCGTGCAGGGCTTCGCCATAGGCTGCGTGCGCCGTCAGGAACGCATCGCGCAGCGGCAGCCGCAGGTCGTTTTCCAGGATCAGGCGGATGACGCCCAGCGCAGCGCGGCGCAGCGCGAACGGGTCGCGGCTGCCGGTCGGCTTCTCGTCGATGGCGAAAAAGCCAACCAGCGTATCAATCTTCTCGGCAAGGGCGACCGCAACGGAGACCGGTGCATGCGGGCATTCGTCCGACGGCCCCTGCGGCGCATAATGCTCGGCGATTGCCTCGCAGACCTCCGCATCCAGTCCTTCACCCTGGGCGTAATAGCGGCCCATAATACCTTGGAGTTCGGGGAACTCCCCGACCATGCCGCTGGTGAGATCTGCCTTGGCCAGCGTCGCCGCCTCGCGGGCCTTCACCCCATCGCAGCCGGAGATCGGAAGAGCACACGTCTGAACTCCAGTCACTCCGGAGAATC
>CAYYSC010000179.1:0-6873 GCA_964474065.1 uncultured Rhodospirillales bacterium
TGGAGCGCGTGGCGCTAGCGGTGCTGCTGCTGGGCGCGATCGGGCTGGTCATTTCGACTGTGCTTGGCACTGCCGATGTCATTGGAACCCAGTTCTTCGGCCAACCGGTCCACGGCGCGCTGGAGATCACCGAAAGCACCATGGTGGTCATCGTTTTCGGTGCGCTGGCCTACTCCCAGATCCGGCGGAATCACATCCGCGTGGAGATTTTCTATACCCGCGGCGGACCGCGGACCCAGGCGGCCATGGACGTGTTCGCCAACCTGATGGCCCTGCTGTTTTTCTCCCTGCTGCTCTGGCAAGCCATCAACGAGGCGATGTTCAGCCTGCAGATCAACGAGTCGACCTTCGGTCTGATCCGCATTCCGCTGTGGCCGGCCCGGATCATGCTGGCCGCCGGGACCGCCCTGTTGCTCCTTCAACTGCTTGTCGACCTCGTAACCGACAGCCGGCGCCTGATTGAGGGTGGCAAGGCGATCACGACGGAAGATGTCCTTCAGCGTGAAATCGGATCGGTCGATTCCTTGATCGATCCGGACGGAAGATAACGCCATGGTCGACGCCGCCACGAGTGGAATCATTGTCGGGCTGGTGCTGTTCGGCATGCTCGGCTTCGGCGTGCATATCGGCGTCGCGCTCGGTTTGTGCGGAACGCTGGGCACCTTCCTCGTGATCGGGCCCGATGCCGCCATTGCGCAGATTGCGACCATCCCGTTCAGCACGACCAACTCCTTCACCCTGGCCGTGATCCCGCTATTCATTCTGATGGGCTCGCTGGCGACGCAGGCGGGACTGACCACGGACTTGTATCGCGCGGCGTATAACTGGTTGGGGCGCCTGCCGGGCGGACTCGCCATGGCCACCACCATGGCCTCCGCCGCATTCGGCGCGGCCAGCGGCTCGACCGTTGTGAACGCTGCGGTTTTCACCCGCATGGCGCTGCCGCAGATGACCGCGTTCGGATACGACAAGCGGCTCAGCGCCGGTTGTATCGCGGCTTCGGGAACGCTGGCCTCGCTGATTCCGCCGAGCATCCTGATGGTGATTTATGCCATCCTGACCGAACAGTCTATCGCCTTCCTGCTAATGGCGGGGCTGCTCCCGGGTTTGCTGTCGGGTGGCATGTACATGGCCGGAATCTACGCGATCGCCAAGTACCGGCCGGAAATGGCCCCGCGGGCAATCGAGAGGATTTCCTTGCAGGAGCGTTTCCGCTCGCTCTCCGGCGTCTGGGGGATCGGCGTCCTGTTCCTGCTGGTGATTGGCGGCATTTACGCCGGCTTCTTCGTGCCCACCTATGCAGGAGCCGTCGGTGCCTTCGGGGCCTTCCTGATCGTGCTCGGCAAGCGCCGGCTCGACCGGACGACGACACTGGCGACATTGAAGGACGCGGGCGTCACGACTTCGGTGATCTTCATCATCGTCATCGGGGGTATCATCTTCGCCCGTTATTTGACCTATACCGGGTTGGTTGCCGATATCACCGACCTGCTGCTCTCGCTTGAACTGAATAAATACACCTACCTGTTGGCGTTTGCAGTGATCTATCTGGTGCTGGGGATGCTGATCGATCCCATCGCCATCATGGTGATCACGCTTCCGGTGATGTTTCCGATCCTGACCGGCGCCGGCTTCGATCCGATCTGGCTGGGCGTGATCGCGATCAAGCTGGCGGAGATGTCCCTGGTGACGCCGCCAGTGGGCCTGAATGTCTACGTCGTCCGAAGCGCCTCGCCGGTACCGCTTAAGCTGGAGGAAGTGTTCGCGGGGGTGATGCCCTTCCTGGCTATCGACGTGGTTACCCTGCTGCTGCTGATCTTCATTCCCGAAATCACCCTTTTCCTCCCGCAGTTGATGAGCTGACGCCGGCAACAGGGGTACACTCTCCTCCTCTGCTGGCGTTAATCGTAGAGTTGCGCATTCCGGCGCGACCGCGCCGCGAAGGCCGTCGAATTCATTTGGTTCGTTGCCGAACACCGCTCGGCGGAGACCTGACCGAAAGGCAGGCACTCTCCGAACCTTCGACTCGTCGGGGATGCGTCGCTATTCTCCGGCATTCAAGATAGAACTTCCCCTACAAGTTGCCGCCTTGAAGGACCTGCCGTCATGATTGGAGCAATTGCCGGAGACATTATCGGCTCTCGCTTCGAGGGGAAGCCGTCTCCGCTGGTTGACTTTGACCTGTTCCATCCCGATTGCCGTTTTACGGACGACACCGTCTGCTCGCTGGCCGTGGCAGACGCGCTACTCCGCAACGCTGACTTCGCAGAGAGTCTCCGGCGCCATGTACGGCAGCATCCGCGGCGCGGTTATGGCGGCCTGTTCCTTGCATGGGCCCTTCAAGACGGCGCGCCTGCCTATGGCAGTTGGGGCAACGGGGCGCCAATGCGGGTGGCGGCGGTCGGCTGGCTCGCCGACGACGAGAGCCGGGCGGATGAGCTCGCGGCCGCCCAGGCGGCGGTCAGTCACAATCACCCGGACGCAGTGGCTGCGTCACAGGCAGTTGCCCGGGCGATCCTCGCCCTGCGGCGGGGTTCGCCAGCAGCCGCGGTAAGGGACCGGCTGGCAGAAAGGTTCGGCTACGCGCTGGGCCCCGAAGCTGCGCTCAGCCGGCGCGGTTTCGAGGTGAGCGCTGCAGGAACCGTCCCACCCGCGCTTTCCGCGGCTCTTCACTCCGAGAACTGGGAGGCTGCCGTCCGGCGCGTCATCGCCCTCGGCGGCGACACCGACACGCTTGCGTGCATCACGGGCGCGGTGGCTGAGGCTATCCACGGTGTTCCGGCCGGGATCGCGGGGCGTGCTCGCGCTTATCTGACCGAAGATCTAGCCTCCATCCTGGACCGCTTTGATCAGCGGGTGGCGGAGGGTTCTGCGTAGCCGGGAATTTCCGGGCGCGTCACATACGCTGGTAGTCGTCAAACCGGACATACACGCGTTCTATGCTGCCCTCGCTTGCATTTTCTGGCGCATCAGGTCGCCGGCCAAGACAGCCGGATATCGCGGCGGGCGGGTGGCGTCGGCGCAGCTGGGCATGCAGGCAATCTCGGCGTCGTAGTTCGGATGCAGGAAAAAGCCAATGCTCTGCCGCCGCTCGCTCCGGCCGCATCCGGTCGGGGGATTGACGACGCGGTGCCGGTTGGATAGCCAACGGTCGTTCGTCCAACGCTGCATCATATCTCCGATGTTGACGATGAACTGTCCCTTGACCGTGCCGGCGTCGGTCCATTCGCCCGCGCGGCTGAGAACCTGCAACCCGCTCTGGCCTTCACCGACTGCCAGGATGGTCAGGCTGCCGAAGTCGGTGTGTTCGCCACAGCGTAACTGATCCGGTCTCGGCTCATAATCGAGTGCCGGGTAGTCGTTGGCCGGCAGGGTCGCAAAATGGCGGTCGATCTTGTCGTCGAAAAACGTCTCGTCGGCATCAAGCGCCAAAGCGAACAGGCGCATCAGGTCCTGCGCGAGCTTCTCCAGCTCCCGATAATAGTCGGTGAACACCGGGCGGTAATCCTTGGGCGTATCCGGCCAGACGTTGGCGGAGTAGAGGAATTTGGCACCCGGATACCGATGGAAGCAGGCCGACCAGTCCTCCATCGGGCCGATATAGAATTGCTCGCGCAGATCCGGCGGGTTGTCATAACCGAGTGTTTTGGCGAGGTTTTTCGTGCCAAGCTTGTGGTAACCGCGCGCAGCGGCGCTGTCAGCCGGCTTCCATCGATCCTTCGTGGCCTGCGGCTGATCGAAAAAAACCGCCGCGGTTTCGAATGCGCGATCGACCAACTCGGCCGGGACCGAATGGCCGACAATGGAAAAGAAGCCGATTTTTTCGCAAGCATCTCCGATTTGGCGGGCCACCGCTTTGCGTTCGGCGAGGTCTCCGGTGAAGTACGGCGCGATATCGATGACGGGAACGCTCATGCTGGTCTCTCCTTGTTCCGGACACTCTGTGCGGCCTGCCGCATCGAAGTCATCAGGTCGGCGACCTTGCTGCAGGTGTCGATTTCACAGAAAGCCCCGTACGCTTTAGCGGCATTGGCATCGCCAAGTGCGGGACCGGCCAGCTCAATGAACTTGTCTCGGAGCATGCCATCCGGCAGCGGGCGATCGCTCTCGCCCAGGGTTTTCCGGACCGCCGCCGCTGCGCGCTCCCCGTCGCTGAAAGTGATCGTCACCGTGGCCGGCTGTTCGTCGGGATAGACGGCGGTCATGGCAGGGTCCTCCATGACGAACACGCGCTCTGCCAACGCGTGCATCTGCGGATCCGCGAAAGCCGCCGCGCCATTCTCGATAAGCTGCCTCGAACCATACAAGATGCGGCTGGCAATCAAGGCCGGCACTGAAAAGCGCACCCCGAACGGCGTGTCGACCTTCGCATGCGCCATGGTTGCAGCCATGAAATAAGTTGCAACGTCCACCCGGGTTATGTCTCTGCCATTGAAGCGCTCTCCGAACCGCCGGGCGAGTTCCTCTATCGCATCTAGCGCAGCATGGGTATAGCGGCCAGAGGGAAAACGTTTGAAATAACTCTTCCGCAACCACCAAGTCTTTCCAAGGTCCGTGACTGCTTCGTCGGCGTCGAACGACTCGCCATAGATTTGGCCAAGGATCGAGGCTGGCGCGTCCTTTTGGCCGGTAAAACCGATGTCTCTGAGCGCCAGTGCCTCAAATGCTGCACGCCCGCTATGGCCGGAGTAGATATTCCTAACAGTTGCGCCATCACCAAGCGCTTGCCGGCTTGAGGCCGAGCCGAGCGTCAATGCGATGTTCATCGCTTCTCGGACATCCTCGGGTCTGTCGGCGCGCAAGCGGCAGAGCGCTACGGCAGCGGCGAGCGGCCCGTAAGTTCCGTGCGGATGCACTGCCAGCCTTGCCTTGGTGGCTCGCCAGAGTCGGCCTGCAACCTCATAGCCCACGATTATCGCGTCAAGCAGTTCGCGCCCAGATTTGGCGGTCACCTCAGCCTCTGCCAATGCTGCCGGCACAATCTGGATGGCAGCATGAGCACGGGTGTGCAGGTTGCCTTCATCCAGGTCATGCCAAGTGCCAGCAGTGCCGCCCACCAGCGCTGCTGCTTCGATCGGCAGTCGGTCTGTCGTTCCGACGATCGAAGCGAACGGTTCACCCGGACGGCGCCTGCAATGGTCGACAAGCGCCTGCACCTCTGGTTCTGCGCTGCCCGCAGTCATGCACCCCACGCAGTCCGCCAGAATGGTAGCGCCCCGAGTGCGGACATCATCGGGAATCTCTGCGCTGGCGGTGTTTGCCGAAAATTTGGCTAAATCCAACAAGTATTCTGACACGTCACGCCCTTATCCCAAGCGGGATCGCATGTTGCTGCTAGCCCCAACAGTTCAGGACCTCCATTACAATAGTCGCCGTTGGCGAGACATGATCTTCAGCATTCCGCTCGCCTGAACAATAGTGACGCAAATTTTTTGCCAAAAGAGCAATTTCTGCGTTGTCACGTGTCAATAGCGACGAAAGACATATCGGCGCGCCTATACAACGATGTGATGCCATGATGCCCAGTCTCCTGGGCGACTGAGCCTCGGCTTGGGATCACCGCTGTCGCTTCGTACCGACCACGGCGCCGCGCTTGGCAAAGCGGTGCCGAAACTGGCCTGGAGTTCCACGACTTGGCGGGCGACCCCGCCACTATCGGCCTTTCGGACGTGCTCGCCTGACATGGATGTCTATCGTAGTGTGTTAAGCGTGAATAAATAACCAAATTTTCGATTACCGAATGCGGGCTCGATTGCGCAAAAACATAGCATTGTAATAGCATTATTCTGCCAATCGTCTTACCGAATCCAAACCTCAGAGCCCACAATTTTTGGCTTCGTATTGCGGGGCTGGGCTAAATCGCTGGAAAAGGAGAATCTGTCTATGACTGTTATTTTTGGTACTCACGGCGCCGACACACTGACAGCCACCAGCGAAAATGACATTCTGTTGGGGCTCAGCGGCTTCGACACGCTGCAATCGAGCTTCTCCGAGGCTGTAATGTTTGGGAGTTGGGGCCGCGACTCGCTGATCGTGGATCACAACCACGTTGCCGGAGATCCGGAGCGGACGGTCTACGACTGGTCACTCTTCGGCGATCAAGGACCCGACACAATCTCGCTCACGGCGAACGTTGTCGATGACACTTGGCAATCAGGTAGCCCCTTTGTGCGCGCCCTTGTGGATGGCGGCATAGGAAATGACTCGATCACCGTCGATACGGTTTTCGACATATCGGATGCTTCGGCTGGCTTGAGTCCTGATGTCACGGTCGAGAACCGCGTTGTCGATATCGCCGGAGACAATGCCATCGTCTTGAATACCGACATCATCCTTTTAGACGAAATCGCCAGTATCAATAACATCCTTAATTTAGGTGATGGCAATGATGATGTTACGATAACGGCAAGTGGATTCGGCTTCAACTATGCACCAAACGCGACCTATGTCGTGAATCTTGGAGATGGCGATAACGAGCTTTCCTTGTCCGACGTAACCGGCAAGCTAACTGCTGCAGTCACGGCCGGCACAGGCATCGACCACATCGACATCGATACTGCCATCGAAGAGGGGAACGACGAAGGATACTTGGCCGATCTGGATTTAATCCTCAATGGCGGGGACGATATCGTCGATCTGAACTTCAGTGATCAGGGCGGTCTTGGTGGCGGATTTCAATATGAAGCAAATGTATCTGCCGATCTTGGCAGCGGGCATAATAGCTTTAACGCAACATCGAAATTATCCGGAAACTTCATTGTTGGCTCTGAATCGGGAAATGATAACATCAATATCGACATAGCAATGTCGTTGCCTAACGACTTCGGGAACGGATACAATGTCGAGGTGGATGCTGGGGATGGCGACAACACG
>CAYYSC010000180.1:0-6850 GCA_964474065.1 uncultured Rhodospirillales bacterium
CGATCCGCGAAGGCGGCCGCACCGTCGGTGCCGGCGTCGTCGCCAGCATTATTGAGTAGTCGGCCAACTTCGGGTCCGCGCCGCTTGCGCAGCGGCGGTGGCGAAGCTAGGGTGTCGAATGTTTAGGAGTGTAGCTCAATTGGTAGAGCACCGGTCTCCAAAACCGGGGGCTGGGGGTTCGAGTCCCTCCACTCCTGCCATTGCGGCGTGAAGCAGATGGCGATCGCATGATTTCTGTTGACCTTTAAGTTCTTCGGTGATTAACTGAAGTTTCGATAAAGGGTCCGATTGATTCTGGGCCCTTCTGTTCGTTGTGACGCGGCAATGGCGTGTTTCATTGCGGCGTTGATTTTCGTCCTTTGTGACTGGCTACTAAGCGAATGGCAAACCCGGGTGAGTTCATCCGTCAGGTCCGGCAGGAGGCCTCAAAGGTTACCTGGCCGAGCCGCAAAGAAACCGGCATCACCACGTTGATGGTTTTTGTCATGGTGGTGTTGGCCGCTGTGTTTTTCTTTGCTGTCGATCAGATTCTGGCGCTGGTAGTCCGGTTCATCCTGGGGTTGGGAGCATAGGCCGTGACGGCGCGGTGGTACGTGGTGCACGTCTTCTCGGGTTTCGAGAAGAAAGTGGCGGAATCGATCCGCGAGCAGGCCGAGAAGCAGGGCATCGGCGACCAAATCGAAGAGGTGCTGGTGCCGACCGAGGAGGTGTACCAGGTTCGGCTGGGTCAGCGGGTTAAGTCCGAAAGCAAGTTCTTTCCCGGCTATGTGCTGGTGAAGATGGAGATGACCGACCACGCCTGGAACCTCGTCAAAAATACCTCGAAGGTGACGGGATTTCTGGGGGCGGGCAAGCGACCGAGCCCGGTTTCGGAGTCGGAGGCGCACCGAATCCTGTCGCAGTTGCAGGAGGGCGTGGAGCGTCCGGCGCCGAGTGTTCTCTATCAGGTGGGCGAGCAGGTGCAGGTCTGTGACGGCCCGTTCGCCTCGTTCAATGGCGTGGTGGAGGAGGTCGATGCGGAACGGGCGCGCCTGAAGGTGTCGGTGTCGATTTTCGGACGTGCCACGCCGGTCGATCTCGAATATTCCCAGGTTCAGAAGGCGACGTGACGCCCTTGTTGGCGCCTTGACGCCAAGATCGTGTTGTTTGCGTGGAAGGGCTGCTCTCGGCCCGCACCGCGCCCCGGCCGCCGGCAAACTGGCGGACCGGTCCTAACCGGAGCGAGTGAATGGCAAAGAAGATTACCGGCTATATCAAGCTGCAAGTGCCAGCAGCTAAAGCCAACCCGTCCCCGCCGATCGGTCCCGCCTTGGGTCAACGGGGGGTCAATATCATGGAGTTCTGCAAGGCATTCAACGCGGCTACCCAGCAGATGGAGCCGGGCATGCCGATCCCGACGGTTATCACGGTTTACGCTGACCGCAGCTTCACCTTCGTCACGAAGTCGCCGCCGGCGAGCTATTTCCTGAAGCGTGCGGCCAATGTGCAGAAAGGTGCGCAGGACGTGAAGAAAGAGCGGGTCGGTGAGGTCACGGTTTCCCAGTTGAGGGAGATCGCAGAAACGAAAATGGATGACCTGAATGCGTTTGATGTGGATGCGGCGGTGCGTATGCTGCGCGGTTCCGCCCGCTCCATGGGCTTGACGGTGTTGGAGAAATAGAACGATGGCGACAGGCAAGCGCATTCGGAACAACCGCCGCGGCATTGACTCGACCAAGCAGTACAAGCTGGACGAAGCGGTTGCACTGCTGAAGGAGCGGGCGAACGCCAATTTCGACGAGACTATCGAGGTTGCGATGAACCTGGGGGTCGATCCCCGGCACGCGGACCAGCAGGTGCGCGGTGTCGTTAACCTGCCAAATGGCACCGGCAAGTCCGTGCGTGTCGCGGTGTTTGCCCGCGGCGCGAAGGCGGAGGAGGCCAAGGCCGCTGGCGCTGACATCGTGGGGGCGGAGGATCTGGCCGAAACGGTGCAGGCAGGAACAATTGAGTTCGATCGCGCGATTGCTACGCCGGACATGATGGCCGTCGTCGGCCGTCTGGGCCGGGTGCTCGGTCCGCGCGGTCTGATGCCCAACCCGCGGCTCGGCACGGTGACGAACGATGTGGCCGAAGCCGTACAGGCGGCGAAGGGCGGGCAGGTGCAGTTCCGGGTGGAGCGGGCTGGCATCGTGCACGCGGGCGTGGGAAAGGCTTCTTTCGATGAGGAGCAGATCGCCGGCAATGTCCGTGCTTTTGTCGAGGCGATCAGCCGAGCGAAGCCGGGCGGCGCGAAGGGTACCTATTTGAAAAAGATTGCGCTGAGCTCCACGATGGGGCCTGGCATTGCCGTGGATGTTTCCGACTTCCGTTCCCCGGAGGCGGTGGCAGCCAGCTAGGGAAGACGTGATGCCGTCTTGCCGTTTCCCGGAAAGGGGGGCGGAGAGGCGCACCGGCCGCGGCGGCCCGTTTCGACGGGCCATGGCGGCCAACCTGTCCGAGATTGCAGGTGCTGTCCGTCAGCTTGCTAGGCGGCGGCATAATAATCGCCTGCATGAGATAGGGGCAAGATCGGTTGGCGTAGGGCGCGGTTCCCGCCTCGCTTTAGGTTCTTCCGGATGCCTCGCCTCAAGCACTTTCTCTGCGGCTGCGGGGAAAAGTGCCGGCTTGAGGGACAGGTCGAACCCCCCGGTTTGCGGTCCATCCGCAGGCCGGGATCAAGTCGGCGGGGGCGGCCTTGGGCCGTTTCCGGCGGGAACCAGCAACCGGCGCACTGCCTTTTCATGGCGTGCGCCATGGATGGAGTGAAGACCAGTGCTGCGTGCGCAGAAAGAAGAACTGGTCGAGCAGTTCAATGAAACCCTGCAGTCCATGCAGGCGCTTATTGTGGTGCAGCAGTCCGGCATGACGGTGGCGGAGATGACGAATCTGCGCAACCGCATGCGTCAAGCTGGGGCAAGCTTCCGTGTCACCAAGAACCGGTTGGCCAAGATCGCGATCGAGGGCACCCCGTTCGAAGGCGGCAAGGACTTGTTCAAGGGGCCGACCGCGGTAGCCTATTCGGCTGATCCTGTGGCGGCGGCGAAGGTATGCGTCGCTTATGCGAACGAGAACAACAAGTTCTCCATCGTTGGCGGCGTTATCGGCACCCAGGTCATGGATGCAGCCCAGGTTGAGCAGCTTTCCAAGCTGCCGTCTCTGGAGGAATTCCGGGCCAGGATCATCGGCCTGCTGAACGCTCCGGCGTCGAAGCTGGTCGGCGTGTTGCCGCAACCTGCAACCCAGCTCGTGACCCTTATGGGCGCGCCGCAGGCCAAGCTGGCCCGCGTGTTCGGCGCCTATGGCGCTTCGGCTCAATAGCCGTAGCGGCACCCACGAAATGCTCGACCCATCCGTTACGACAACTAACCATCGATCTTAATAGGAACCGAAACAATGGCTGATCTCGAAAAGCTGGCCGAAGAGCTTTCCAACCTGACCGTCCTTGAGGCTGCCGATTTGGCGAAAATGCTGGAGGACAAATGGGGCGTTTCCGCTGCGGCGGCCCCGATGGCGATGCCGATGATGCCCGGTGCAGCCGGTGGCGAGGCAGGTGCTGCGGCCCCGGTTGCCGAGGAAAAGGACGAGTTCGATGTTGTCCTGGCTGCGGCCGGCGACAAGAAGATCAACGTCATCAAGGAAGTGCGTGCAATTACCGGGCTGGGTCTGAAAGAAGCCAAGGACCTGGTCGAAGGCGCACCGAAGCCCATCAAGGAAGGCGTCAACAAGGAAGAGGCCGAGCAGTTGAAGAAGAAGCTCGAAGACGTCGGCGCGTCAGTGGAGCTGAAATAGGTGCCGCCGTTTGGCAGGTTTTGATATTGGGGCTGTCCGGCCTTCCGGCCGGGCGGCCGCCCGCCCAAGAACTGCGGGCGGCAGTAATGATGAGATGAGGCGCAGATCGCACGGTCCCAAGGGGGCGGAAGCGTTGCGCCGTTTTGTGTTGGTAAGAAAATCTTGGCGCACAGCCAATCTGGCGGCGTCGGCGGACCGGTGAAGGAGAAACGGGCATGAATAGCACAATAAGCGCGGTGGCTAATGGCTCGGCGAACACCTCCATGCGCGTGCTGGGCGGCGTGAACCGCTTGCGGCGCAGCTTTGGCAAGATCACCGAGGTCGCCTCGTTGCCGAACCTGATTGAGGTACAGAAGGCCTCCTACGACGGCTTCCTTCAGTTCAGTGCGACCGCCGAGGAGCGCAAGAACGGCGGCCTCTGGGAGGCCCTCACCTCGGTTTTCCCGATCAAGGATTTTTCGGAAAAGTCCCAGCTTGAGTTTGTGGACTACGAGTTCGAGCAGCCGAAGTACGACGTGGATGAATGCATGCAGCGGGGCATCACCTATGCCGCGCCGCTGAAGGTTACGCTGCGCTTGGTCGTTTGGGATATCGACGAAGACACGGGCGCGCGCTCCATCCGCGATATCAAGGAGCAGGACGTCTACATGGGCGACATGCCGCTCATGACGGACAAAGGCACCTTTATCGTCAATGGTACGGAACGCGTTATCGTCAGCCAGATGCACCGGTCCCCGGGTGTGTTCTTCGATCATGACCGGGGCAAGACCCATGCGTCCGGCAAATACCTCTATGCCGCGCGGGTGATCCCGTATCGCGGCTCCTGGCTCGATTTCGAGTTCGATGCGAAGGACATCGTGTATGTGCGCATCGATCGCCGCCGCAAGCTGCCGGTAACGACGATGCTGATGGCCCTGGACAGCGCGGAAACCGAAGCGCGCCGGGCCGAAGCGAAAAGCCATGGCGAAGAACTGCCGCTGGAACAGGTCGCCGGCATGACGCCGGAAGAGATCCTGACCCGCTTCTACGATTCGGAAGTGTTCACGCGGGAAACCGACGGGTGGAGCACGCCGCTGGATGTGGACAAGCTGCGTGGCGCTAAGTTGTCTGCGGATCTGCGCGACGCATCTACTGGCGAGGTGTTGGCAAAAGCCGGAACGAAGGTAACCGCCCGGGCCATTAAGAAAATTGAGGAGGCCGGCGCCACCCGGCAGCTTCAAGACGAGTCGGAGTTGGTCGGCCGCTATGTGGCCTACGACATCGTCAACATGGACACGGGCGAGATCTTCGCGGAAGCGGGCCAGGAGGTCACGGAAGATCTCCTGCAGCAGTTGCGCGAAGCGGGTGTCGACACGATTGAGCTCCTTGCCATCGACCTGGTGAATATCGGTCCCTACATCCGCAACACGCTGATGCTCGACAAGAACCTGGACCGCGAGGATGCGCTGAACGACATCTATCGCGTGATGCGGCCGGGCGAGCCGCCGACGCCGGAATCGGCGGATGCCATGTTCAAGTCGCTCTTTTTCGACCGGGAGCGGTACGACCTGTCCGCGGTCGGCCGGGTGAAGATGAATTCGCGCCTCGACCTCGATGCGCCAGACACGATGCGGGTGCTGCGCAAGGAGGATATCCTCGCCATCGTGAAGACACTGGTCGAACTGAAGGACGGCCGCGGCGAGATTGACGATATCGACCATCTTGGCAACCGGCGGGTGCGGTCGGTCGGCGAACTGCTGGAGAACCAGTACCGCGTCGGCCTGCTGCGGATGGAGCGCGCGATCCGGGAGCGGATGAGTTCTGTCGATGTGGACTCGGTGATGCCGCAGGACCTGATTAATGCGAAGCCGGCGGCTGCCGCCGTGCGGGAGTTTTTCGGCTCGTCCCAGCTCTCGCAATTCATGGACCAGACGAATCCGCTGTCAGAAATCACCCACAAGCGGCGCCTTTCGGCGTTAGGCCCGGGCGGTTTGACGCGTGAGCGGGCAGGCTTCGAGGTGCGTGACGTGCACCCCACGCACTATGGCCGCATCTGCCCGATCGAAACGCCGGAAGGTCCGAACATTGGCTTGATCAATTCGCTGGCGACCTTCGCCCGCATCAATCAGTACGGCTTTATCGAAAGCCCGTACCGGAAGGTGGCGGACGGCGTGGTGACCGACGAGGTCGTCTATATATCGGCGATGGAGGAGACCAAGTATTCGGTGGCACAGGCCAACCTGCCGCTGGATGAGAATAAGCGGTTTGTGGATGAGTTGGTCTCCTGCCGTGTTGCGGGTAACCCGCAGTTGCTGCCGCGGGAGCAGGTCCATTTCATTGATGTGTCGCCGAAGCAGCTCGTTTCGGTTGCGGCGGCGCTGATCCCGTTCCTGGAGAATGATGACGCCAACCGGGCGTTGATGGGCTCCAACATGCAGCGGCAGGCGGTGCCGTTGTTGCAGGCGGACGCGCCCTTCGTCGGTACCGGCATGGAAGTGCACGTGGCCCGGGACTCCGGTGCGGCGGTGACTGCCAGGCGCGGCGGCGTGGTCGACCAGCTGGATGCCCAGCGCATCGTCGTCCGCGTGAACGAGGAAGAGGCTGCCGGCGACACCGGCGTCGATATCTACAATCTGCAGAAGTTCCAGCGCTCCAACCAGAGCACGAGCATCACGCAGAAACCGTTGGTGCGGGTCGGGCAGCGTGTCACCAAGGGTGAGATCATCGCGGATGGTCCCTCGACCGACCGCGGGGAGCTTGCGCTGGGCCGGAACGCGCTCGTCGCCTTCATGCCTTGGAATGGGTACAACTTCGAAGATTCGATCGTGATCTCGGAACGCATCGTGCGCGATGACGTTTTCACGTCGATTCACATCGAAGAATTCGAGGTGATGGCTCGAGATACCAAGCTCGGCCAGGAAGAAATTACCCGCGATATTCCAAACGTGGGTGAGGAAGCCCTGCGGAATCTTGACGAGGCCGGCATTGTCTATGTCGGGGCGGAGATCAAGCCGGGCGACATTCTGGTTGGCAAGGTGACGCCGAAAGGCGAGTCGCCGAT
>CAYYSC010000181.1:0-6834 GCA_964474065.1 uncultured Rhodospirillales bacterium
GCACCGGAAAACGGCGTCTATCTCTCGCCCGATGCTTGGCTCGAAGAGGCCGAACATCGCGATGGATCGTGGTGGCCTGCGTGGGTCGAATGGCTGGCCGAGCGCTCCTCCGGCGAGACCGATCCGCCCCCGATGGGCAGTAACCACCGGCCATACCGGCCGAAGGTGGACGCGCCCGGGACTTATGTGTTCCAGAGATAAAAGACCTCTGTCACAAAGGACTTGCGGAAGGAACCAGCATGGCCGACTCAACCTCGATAGCGGGCGATCTTCACGGCAAGAAGGGCTTGGTTCTCGGCATTGCCAATGACCAGAGCCTCGCCTATGGCTGCGCTCGGGCCTTCCGGCAGGAAGGCGCGGAACTGGCCATCACCTACCTGAACGAGAAGGCGGAGCCTCATGTCCGGCCGTTGGCCGAAGACCTGCAGGCGACCCTGATCGAGCCTTGCGACGTTCGCCGGCACGACGAGGTGGACGCGCTGTTCGACAAGATCCGAGAGCGCTGGGGAAGGCTTGATTTCCTGCTTCATGCAATCGCCTACGCCCCGAAAGAAGACCTCCACGCCCGGGTGGTTGACTGTTCGGAGGAAGGCTTTCTGACGGCCATGTCGGTTTCCTGTCATTCCTTCATCCGCCTGGCCCGGCGGGCGGAGCCGCTGATGACGGACGGCGGCTGTCTGCTGACAATGACGTTCTATGGGTCGGACCGCGTTGTCGATCAGTACAATCTGATGGGTCCGGTGAAGGCGGCACTGGAAAGCACGGTCCGGTATCTCGCGGCGGAGTTGGGACCGCAGGGCATTCGCGTGCATGCGATCTCCCCAGGGCCGGTCAAAACCCGGGCGGCCTCCGGAATCAAGGATTTCGATGTCCTGTTGGAGCAGGCGCGGGACGAAGCGCCGGCCGGCAAGCTTGTCACGCTAGACGACGTGGGCGCCGTGGCGAGCTTTCTGGTCAGTGACCGGGCCTCAAAGATGACCGGAAACACGGCGTTCGTGGACGCGGGCCTCCACATCACGGACTAAACGGAAAGGAGTTCTTCGGCGTGGCCACGGATTACATTGAAAACCGGCTGTTCGAGCAGCTCAATATCGGCGACGTGGCCGTGCTTGAGCGGGAACTGAGCGAGCGGGATATCCGGGTATTCGCGGTGCTGACAGGGGATTTCAACCCGCTGCACGTCGACCGCGAGTTCGCCGCGGACCGGCGATTTCATCGCGTTATCGCGCACGGCATGTGGGGAGCGGCGCTGATCTCCGCGCTGATCGGCACGAAGCTGCCGGGTCCCGGGACGATTTTGGCATCTCAATCCTTGGAATTTAAGAAGCCGATCTTTGCCGGCGACAAAATCCGCGTGGAGGTTCGCGTCGCCGAGAAGTTCGTAGACGGCGGGCGTGTCCGGCTGGCTTGCCGGTGTCTCAAGCAAGACGGTGAGGCAGCGATCGAAGGCGAACTGCAGGTTCTCGCGCCGAGCCAGCATTACGTGCGGGAGCGAGGCAAGGAGCCGAGCCTGTATCTTGCGCTCAAGCCGGACCGCTTTGCGGCGTTGATTGAACAGGCGCGCGCGGCCGGGGCGAAACGCGCCGGCGTGGTCTATCCCGTGGACGAGCCTTCCTTGAAAGGAGCCCTCGACGCCAGGGATAGCGGCCTGATCATTCCGGTGCTGATCGGGCCCCGCGACAAGATTGAAAACGCGGCGGCGGAAGCGGGCTTGGATCTGGGCGATGCGGCAATTGTCGAGGCCCCCTCTCCGGAAGAGGCCGCTGGCCGGGCGGTGGAGTTGGCTAGGGACGGCCAAATCGCCCTCCTGATGAAGGGTGCGCTGCACACCGACGAACTGATGGGACCGATCGTTTCCGAACCGGCGCTCCGCGCCGGCCGCCGGCTGAGCCACATTTTCGCGATGGATGTCCCGGGATACGACCGGCTTCTGTTCATCTCCGACGGGGCAATCAATATTCGGCCCAGTCTCAAAGAAATGCGGGACATCGTCCAGAATGCCATCGATCTGGCACGCGCCCTTGGCAACGAGGATCCCAAGGTGGCCTTGCTTTCTGCCGTCGAGAACGTGACGGAGGCGGTGGAATCCACCATGACCGCGGCCGCCCTTTGCAAAATGGCCGAGCGGGGGGAGATTACCGGCGGTACGCTCGACGGACCTCTGGCGATGGACAATGCCATTTCGGAGCAGGCAGCCCGGATCAAGGGCATCGAGTCGCCGGTCGCGGGGAAAGCCGACATCCTGATCGTTCCGGACTTGGTCTCCGGCAACATCCTGGCGAAGGATCTCGACTATCTCGCCGGGGCGGACGGCGCAGGAGTGGTCGTGGGCGCGAAAGTGCCGGTGGCCCTGACCAGCCGTGCCGATACCCCGGCGGAGCGAGTGGCCTCGGCTGCGCTGGCCTGTCTGGTCGCCGGCGCCTGAGTTGGCGCCGGCTGCAGGATATTCTCAGGCTAGATAGGTGTTGTTGACGACGCGGTTGACGCCGGGGGCCGACCAGGCCGCGTCTTCGATCAGGTCCATTTCCTGGAAACTCTCGACTTCTCCCGCCAGGGTCACTGTCCCGTCTTCAACCATCACTTCCACGTTCGACGCCTCGACGTCCGCATGCCGGTGCAGGGCGTCCCGGATCTCTTTCTGGACATCCCGTTCGGTTGGCTGCTCCCGCACGTGGATGTGATTGATCACGGAAATGACTCCGCGCACGCCTTCGACCTGCCGGTCGGCGTAAGTGCGTTGGTAATGGCGGTCCACCTGCCCCGACAATGTCACCACGCCCGCCCGCACCTCTGCTTTCACCTCGTCGCTGGGGATCTGGATATTCCATTCCAGGACGTGGGCGATGCGGCGGGCTATTTCCTCGTCGGTGATGGCAGCGTCCGAAGGGAGCCGCACCTCGATTTCGTCGGCGTAGGCACGCACGCCGGCGACCCGTTTGAGGGCGCGTTTGGCCGCCAGCTTTTCGACATAGGAAGGAACAGTTCCGGTCAGCGTTACGGCGCCATCATGGACGGTGATGCCGATGTCGGTTTCGCTGACCTCGGGCTCCCATTGCAGTTCGGTCAAGACGTCGTGTTTGACCTGTTCATCGGAAATCCGCATTGCTGCCCTCATTCATCGGAACTGCATGGTATTGAGCCGCGGTTGTTCGCGGCGCGGTAGGCCGGTCAGGGGCGGAGGATGCCCGCCCCTGACCGGCGATCAGGCTCAGGCGTCTATTTCTCGGCCTTGACCTCGATCTTCTTGCTTTTCTGCTGCGCCTCCGGCGTTTTGGGGAGCTCGACCGTCAGCACGCCGTTCTTGAACTTGGCTTCGACCTTGTCACGGTCAACGCCTTCCGGAAGCGGGATGGTCCGGCGGAAGGAGCCGTAGCGGCGCTCTGAGACGTAATATTCGCCCTCCTCGTGCTTTTCCTGCTCCTCCTTGGTCTCGCCGCTGATTGTCAGCGCACCGTCGGTCATACGGACGTCGATGTCCTTCTCTTCCATGCCCGGAAGATCCGCGCGAATTTCGATCGCATTGTCTTTCTCGATGACGTCGATCGCCGGCGTGCGGCCGGACCAAGCGGTGGGAAAGGCGCTGACGGGCCGCGGGATGGCACGGCGGCGGCGAAACGGCGCTAGCGCTCGGCCGGAGGAGAAGTCATCGAACAACTCGTCGATTTCCTCGCGGAGGCTCGCCAAGGCGGTGCTGGGCGATTCAAAGAAGCTCCGCCCAGGGGAGGTTTCTTTTTTCACCGGAACGTTCTCAGTTTCGTTCGCCATGATATTTTTCCTCTCGTGTCAAAACGGTAAGAGGTTCGCGGCCGATGATGTCCGGAGATCGCGTCATGCCGGCCGCCGGACATGGTCCGCCATCGCGGGGGATCTCCTTGCCAAGGCTCAGGCGGATCCTCAGGCGGGACCGCCTTTTTCCTCGGAACCCTTGCTCGACCCGGGAACATCGGCGCCCGGCTTCATCTGTTCCTGCGCCGTTTCCGCTAGCTGCTCCCCAGCTGCCATGCCCTCGTTGGCCAGATGATTGGTGCAGCGCATGCAGAACTCATAGTTGTCTCTTGCGTCCTCCGACAAGCGCGCCATCGATTTGGTCAACCATTCGTTCATCAGCCGCATGGCTTCTGGCAGATCGTTGCCGCCGTTCTTGGACATTGCCTTGGTTGCTTCCACGGCGGTCCGATTGGCCTCGTGGCGGCGTTCGCACCATTTCTGGGCCAATTCCTCAAAATCGCCCAGGATCTTGTCCTGAACCGCCCATAGGTGCCGGAACTGCGATGCTCCCGTGGACATCAAGGGATTGAAGCCCATCATCTTGCGGGTGGCTTCGGTAAATTGTTCAGGGCCCCATATCGGTGTATTCTTATCCGCCATCGGCATGCTCCAACTCTCAGTTGCTTTCCATTGCTCTGCTGAGCTTCTGTGAAGTATTTAATAAAGAAAAGCCATGAAGGTCATTAACCAAGGTTAAAGGTTAATTTGAGAAGAAATTTTTCTTATCCAAATAGTAAGATGATTTTGTACAAAAGCGGAGATTTCAGGCCGCAAGCCAGACTTGATCCCGTCCCTTAACGGCTTAAGTGGTTACTTGTGACTGGCCGTTAACAGTGTCCTGCACGGAGAGCCCCCACGGAGAGCCCCCACGGAGAGTCCCAGGGGTCGGGCATTTCATCGAGTGTGTGGCAGCGGGGTACGGTGTTATTGGGCGGGGTCAGTGTCAGTGCGGAACCGACGATCCGGGCCAGCGTTCCTTCTAACAGCCATGCTTGCCGAGAGGAGCTTGAGGTGCGTCAAATCCCAGGTACCGATGCGTTGTTTCCGAATGATCAAAGATTAGCCGCCTTCGGCCCGGTGCGATCGTCCGGCCGCGGCCGCGATCAGTTCTTGTCGGATCTCCATCGCAGCGCCCGCAACATCGCTGCCGGCACCGAACTCAGTATTGAGGGAGACGAAGTCCATTCCGTCACGTGGGTGCTGAGCGGCTGGATTTCGCTGAACAAGATGATGGATGACGGACGGCAGCAAATTATTGACTTCATCTATCCATTCGACGTTATTTTTCCCGCAGGTGCCGACGGCACGACTGCTTGTTGCAGCATGACCGCCGTGACCAATGCGATCGTTGCGAGCTATTCGAATAGCGAACTCCGCCGCCAAAAGGAGGAATTCGAGGAACTTTCGGCAATTCTCGAGCGGCTGCATTGGGCCCAGATGGCCCGGTGGGGAGAGCGCATGCTGCGCTTGGGCCGGGGAACGGCTCATGAGCGGATCGCCTACGCGTTACTCGAGTTGTACACGCGTCTGCAGTCAAGTCCGGCTTCGAATGCGCAAAAGTTTTCCTTGCCCATCACGCAGAACGACCTGGGCGAATTCACGGGAATGACCAGCATCCACGTCTGCCGTATTATCCGGGACTTGCGGAACGACGGCATCATCGAAAACGGCGGTCAGGAAATATTAATCAGAGACTTGGCCAAACTGGAAGCGATTGCGAACATCAGTCTCCATCGGCTTCGGAAAGAGATCCTGCCGTTCGGCGTGTTTCATTGATTTGGGCAGCGCGGCAACAGCCTTCGGGGCTCGCTGCCGCATTCCCCCCTCAACCCAAAACCGATACCCACCGCAAGCACTGGACGGTCGCCGCCGGCGCTGCGCGCCGGGTGACGGTGAAAAATCTATTGGTCGGGGGACGTGGTATCCTCTGCCCCCGCCATCGCTTCGAAGCCGGAAACAATGTCCATCAGTTCGGTGGTAATGCTCTCTTGGCGCTTTTTTCGGTACTGTGCCGTGAGTTCGTCCAGGCGGTCATTGATATTGCGCTCGGCCGCCTGCATCGCGGCAAGGCGGGAAGCATGCTCGCTTGCCATCGACTCCGCGCCGGCCCGGTAAAGGCTGATGAACAAGTGCTGGCGAACCAGCCAGGAAAAGAGAGCGTCAGCATCCATCGAGAAGGTCGGCAGACGCCGCGTCGGCCATGACCGATCGGTCAGCCGGTCGAGATAAGCCTGCGACAACGGCGTCAGGGTTCGCGAAGTCGGCCGTGCGAGCGTATCGCCTATGCGGCGATTGAAGAACACGCGAATATGGGCCGCCCCTTTCTCATGACGCCAACGGTCTGCCTGTACCAGAACGGCTTGTGCGGTCTGTACCAAGCCATTGACTGATCCGGGTAGGGCAAAAGCCTCGTCAGGTGTCAAACCGATGGCCTCGAGGCGGGCAGCCGTCCGGGCGCCTACCGAGAGGATCAGGGGATTCGATTTTGAGAATGCCTGTCTCTTCGACAGCTCCTGCGCGACAAAGTCGGTTAGCGCCTCGTTGAACCGGCCGCAGAGCCCGCGGTCGGACCCGATTACAATGGCGGTCGAAGGGCCGTCTCCAGGTTCGCCGACCCGCAAACGGCTGGCATTGCCGTGCAGCACCACCTGAAAACCCAGGTCGATCGTCTGCTGATAATCGTGCAGCGCTTCCACCGCCCGCTCGTACTGGCGAATGCTGACGGCGGAAAGAGATTTCATTGTCCGGACGATTGACTGGATTTCTTCCGTCGTATCGATCCGGGAAGCGAGCGCCTCCAGTGTTTCCATCGGCCGTCTCCTCTCAGATCGCGAAGGCCTGCTTCTGTAAGGCCTCCTTTGAGGTATCGACCATCCTCGCCTGATCGTCCGCGTCGAGTTCGCCGCCCGACTCGATCTTGTCGGCGAGTTCCGGCAGCTCTTCCCGCATCCTTTGGCGAACCATGTCCTCCGCCCATGCAATCTGGTCCAGCGGAATGTTGTCGAACACTCCTTCGGTAGTTGCGAGCAGGACAGCGATCTGGTCACTGACGCTGCGGTGCACGCG
>CAYYSC010000182.1:0-6830 GCA_964474065.1 uncultured Rhodospirillales bacterium
TTCGCCGCGCGGCGGAAATGGTGAGCCTGCCCCTGCATGGGGCCGACGCCGCCCATCTGCCACATCAGCCACTGCAACACTTCGTAGCGCTTGCGCGGCTCGCTCGGCCAGAGCGGGCTGTTGGTCTTTTCGGCAAGATAGATCAGGATCGCGCCGCTCTCGAACAGGCTGAACTCGCCCCCGTCAGGGCCATCCGTATCAAGGATAGCCGGGATGCGGTTGTTCGGACTGATCTTCAGGAATTCCGGATTGAATTGCTCGTCCTTGGTGATGTTCACCGGGTGGAACTCGTACGGAATTCCCAACTCCTCCAGCATGATGGAAATCTTGCGGCCATTCGATGTGTTCCAGGAATAGAGATGGATCATGGGGCGCCTTCCTGCGACGTGGTGTTGCGGTGCGGCGAAGCATGCATGGGGGGCCCGACAAGTCAATCGCCGCAACCCGATTGCCGCCCCACGGCATCAGCCTATGATGGCGGCTCACGAAAGCGCGTGGATGCTCGGATGATGACCCTCGACTACCCTATCGAATTCGCCTGGCCGGATATCACGCCCTATGCCGAAGGCAATACCGGGGTGCCCTATGTTCACACCTTCGATAGTGGCAAGCCGGGCCGGCACGTGATGGTCAACGCCCTGACGCACGGCAACGAATTGTGCGGCGCGGTGGCAGTAGATCTGCTGCACAAGCTCCGCATTCGTCCGAAACAGGGCAAGCTGACGCTCGGTTTCGCCCATTACGAGGCCTACAACCGATTCGATCCGGCGGAACCGTGGAACACCCGGCAGGTGCAGGAGAACTTCAACCGGCTTTGGGTCGAAGATCGCCTCGACAGCAGCGAAGACTCGCTGGAACTGCGGCGCGCGCGAGAGATGCGCCCGATATTCGACACCGTGGACGATCTGCTCGACATTCACTCCATGTCGACGAACTCGCCGCCCCTGACGCTGTTCTGGGGTAACGAAAAGGAAAAGCAGGCCTATCTCCGCACCGGCTACCCGGCCTACGGCATCGCCGGGCCAGTGCACGATGAGGGCAAGCGGATTATCGAGTACACGCCGTTCAACGATCCGGCGAACGACAAGACCGCCCAGCTCGTGGAGTGCGGACAGCATTGGGCCGATTACACTCGCAAGGCGGCCATCGACACCACTTTTCGCTTCCTGGTAGCCATGGGCGTGATCGATCAGGCGGAAGCCGAACCGCACCTGCACGACGCGAACCCGCCGGCCCCGACCGTGCTCGAGGTAACGCACGGCCTGACGACCAAGACCGACCGATTTGTCTTCGTGGAGCCCTATCTCGGGCTGGAGACCATCCCCAAAGCCGGCACGGTCATTGCCCACGACGGCAAGGAGCCGGTCATCACGCCCTATGACAACTGCGTGCTGGTAATGCCGAACCACCGCGCCGTTGCCGGACAGCGGGTACTGCGGCTGGCAAAGGGCGTCGATTAATCAGCCTCATGGACCGGGACACCCTCTCGGGCGCCTTCTGGATGGCAGTCGCGGCCTGCTGCTTCGTCACCATGGGCGTCGCTGCACGGGAATTGCACCTGTCCGGCCTCAATACCCCCAACATCATGGTCTGGCGAAGCGGCTTCGGCCTGATCCTGGCGATCGTGCTGATCCTGATGACAGGCCGCCTGTCCCAGTTTCGTACCCGGCAGAAAAAGGGCCATCTGGTCCGCAACTGCGTGCATTTTGTCGGACAGTTTGCCTGGTTCTACGCGCTTGGCTACCTTCCGCTGGTGCTCGTGACGAGCCTGAACGCCACCGTGCCGCTATGGGGCGCGATCTTTGCCCTGCTCTATCTCAAGGAAGGGGTGACGATGCAGCGGATGATCGTCATTGCCCTGGCCTTCGCGGGCGTGCTCGTCATCCTGCAGCCGGGTACGATGGAAATTCATCACGCGGCCTTCGTCTCGCTTGTGGGGGCGATGGGCTATGCGGGCGCCGCCATTCTGGCAAAGGAATTGACACGGCAGGACAGCGCCATGACGGTTGTGTTCTGGATGATGCTGATCCAGCTTCCGATGGCGTTCGCGCTGGCGGTCTGGGATTGGACGTGGCCCCGTTGGTCTGACGCGGTGCCGATCATCGTGATCGGCGCTACGGGCGTCTTGGCCCACTTCGCCATGGCCACCGGCCTGAAAAAGGCGGACGTGAGCATCGCCATGCCGGTAACATATATCCAGTTTCCCTTAGTTGCAGCGGTTGGCTTCACCCTCTACGCAGAGGTGCCGAGTGTATATGTTGCTCTGGGTACCGTGCTGATCGTTGCCGCCAACTGGTACAATATTGTGCGCCGGCAATAGGCTGCCTGGCTTCCTTGCAGCCACCGCCGGGATTGTTTTCTCCCCTCCTCAAACCATTTGAAGTATATCAACGGTACTGGTGATGAGGACAGGCGAGCTCACGATGGAAACCGAACCGCAAATTCTGTTCGAGCGTTTCGAACCTTCTCAGTCACTGCGTGACCGCGTGGACGCGGAAATCGCCAAACTGGACCAAATATACGACCGGATCACGGCGTGCCGCGTGGCTATCCGGGCCGATTCCGGCCCCCGGCAGAACGCGGAACTGTACTCCGTGCATATCCATTTGGTCTTGCCGGGCGGCCACGAGGTGGCTGTGACCCGTGACCCGGGCCGCAATTTCAACCATCCCTATGACATTCCCAACCTTGTCGTGCAGGATGCCTTCAAAGTGGCGACCCGCCAGTTGCGGGAACAAGTGCGGAAAATGCGGGGCGAAGTCAAAACCTCTGAAGGACCGCCATTGGCCACGGTGATCCGCCTGTTTCCGGAACAAGGGTACGGCTTCCTGGAGACGGATGATCGGCGCGAAATCTTCTTCCACAAAGCCGCCGTGGTGAACGACGAGTTCGACCAGCTCGAAGTGGGCGACCGCGTCACCTACCACGAATCGCGCGGCGAACAGGGCCCTCAGGCCAGTACGGTCAAAACCATGGACAAGCACAGTTTGCGAGCGGAGGCCCCGTAGTGGCGGAAGTCAATCTTTCGATCGATCCTGCGACCGTCTTCTACATCGTGGTCGAAGCCCGCATTTACGACGAGAAAACCCCCGTCGTGAACCCGGACCCGGCCTCGAACGACAGCGATGAAGCGGAAAGGGAGATCCTGGAGGATCAGCCCGGCGACCTGACTGCTCAGGAGCTCAGGACTGCGCTGGAAAATCTCAACGTCGATCAGAAACTGGACCTCATGGCGCTGACGTGGATAGGCCGTGGCGACTTTACCATCGAGGAATGGGACGACGCGCGCCGGCAGGCGGCGGACATGCGCCACGAGCACATCCCCCGTTATCTGATGGAGACCCCCTTGTTGAGCGACTACCTCGAAGAGGCGATGTCGGCGCTCGGTTATTCCCTGGAAGACTACGAGCGCGAACACCTGTAAGGTTGCGGCACCTTGTTGAGCCGACCCTCCAGGCAAAGACGGCCGGCCCAAGGGGCTCGTCCGATACTGGAGGTTTGCCGTGCCCGCCGCCATCCCGAAGACCCACCGCCGCATTGTCCTGGCAGAGCGCCCGCAAGGAATGGTGGAAGAACGCCATTTCCGTCTGGAAGAGGTTCCCGTTCCGGAACCGGGGCCCGGCCAAGTGCTGGTACGCCAGATTTACCAATCCCTCGACCCTTATATGCGCGGTCGCATGAACGAAGGGCCAAGCTATGCCGCGCCCGTGCAGATCGGTGAGGTCATGACGGCGGGCGGCGTCGGCGAAATCGTCTCCTCGCACCATCCGGACTGGCAGGTCGGCGACATCGTAGAGGGCACGCTCGGCTGGCAGGAATATTGCGTTCCGGGTTACGCGCGTCTGCGCAAGATCGATCCGAGTCTCGCGCCGATTTCGACTGCGAACGGCGTGCTGGGCATGCCGGGAATGACAGCCTATTTCGGCTTCCTGCATGTTGGGCAGCCCCAACCGGGAGATACCGTCGTGGTATCGGCGGCATCGGGCGCCGTCGGCGCTGTCGTCGGTCAAATCGCACGCATTATGGGCTGCCGGGTGGTCGGTCTTGTCGGCAGCCAGGCGAAGGCCGACTACGTTCTGGATGAGCTGGGTTTCGATGCGGCCATCAATTACCGGTCGCAAGATTTGATGCAGGCGTTGGGACGCGAATGCCCAAACGGCATCGATGTGTATTTCGAGAATGTCGGCGGCACCGTGTGGGACGCGGTAGTCGAACACCTTGCGCTTGGCGCCAGGGTCGCCGTGTGCGGCCGCATTGCCGAATACAACCTTGCCGAGCAAGAACTGGTTCCAAGGAATATGCGGTTCTTCATCCCCAAACGCGTCCGCATGCAAGGTTTCCTCGTCTACGATTTCTATCATTTGTGGCCGGAGGCATTGGACCGTATGGCGCGATGGATCCGGACGGGCCAAGTGAAATACCGGGAGGATGTTGTCGAAGGGATCGAGAACGCACCGGCCGCTTTTCTCCGTTTGTTCCGCGGGGATAACTTTGGCAAGCTTTTGGTAAAGCTAGGGGCGTTACCGGAATAAACATTTTTGGCTGTGGGAGCCAAAGCGTCGCAGAAGAGATATAATTTACAGTTGTAGTTAATGCCCGCCGACCGTTAAAGCGATTTTCCTGCAAAACCAAAACTTTCTGGCTGCGATGCAGCGCCTTGGCTACGAATGAAGGGCCCGCGGCTCTCTACTCCTGAAAGAGTCTGAATAAAAACAGTTGATACGATGCACTTTCAATGGCAGGTTGCGCCCAGTCTACAACTTCTAGGAGAGAGGGTTCGCAATGAAATTGGCGCAGGGCTTGCTAGCAGCTGGATTTTCGTTGTGTGTCGCGTCGGCGAACGCTGGCGTAATCACCCACGATTTCGACGGGTTCGCTGACGGGACGGATATCTCAGGAGTCGAAATCGGATACACGACCATCTCCGCGAGCAACGGCGTTATTGTCACCGGCGGCGCCATCGGCAATTCGTCCTCCTATCGTGCCGACTTCGACATGTTCGGCGTGATTGCAGTCAGCATCGACCTCGCGGATTCGCTTGGCGGGCTCGATGGATTGTTCCTGCAGGCATACGACAACACCGACACGTTGCTGGGCTCCAGCACCGCCACGGCCTCCTCAGCAACGCTCGATCTGTTTGCCCCTTCCATTTCGTATGTGGAGTTTGGCGGCCTGGGCGGAGCAGAAGTGTATGGGGACAACCTCTCCGTCACTTCGATTGATGTTGGCGGCAGCGGCTTCGGCACGTTGAGCACCCCATTGCCCGCCGCCCTGCCCCTCATGGCTTCCGCACTTGCGGGCGTCATGTATTGCGGACGCAGGGCCCGCAACCGAAAGTAGGATCAGGCGAAGGCAAGGGCGGGTCAAGCGCTTCCTCCCTGAAAACTCGGACAACCGCCTACCCGGGCGGTTGTCCTTTTTGTTCGGAGTGCACGCGACTCGCGCTGGGCTTAAATCGCGATGGTTCACCGCCGCAAACGCCATCAGGAAGCCGCCGCCAACTTACGCCGAGACCGCCACAACCATTGGATGAGCGCCAGCAACCCGAGCGCCGACATTGCCAGATAGGTGAATGCCGCCAATCCATGCTGACGCCACCAAATCCGCAAACCCAGTTTCTGCTGCATCACGGCCCGCAGATCTCCCAGGATCGTCGCAGGGGCGGCGGTTCTCCGGTCTGTCAGCATCAGATCGGCGGCAAAGCGTGGTTCTGACGAGCGGATAATGGCCGTTCTCACTTTGGCAGACCTCAATGCATCGGCAGCGCCGGGGTTCGACAGCACCCGGTCCGCCAGAAACAACCGCCATTCCGGACCAAAATGGCGCATCAGATCCAGAACTGGCGCCAAGGCCTCCGGCGAAACTGCCCGCAACAACCGCCGTGCCGTTTCCACCGGCAAAGCGACGGCGGCACGGCGAAAAGGCGGGTCTATCGCCGCCAGGGTCCTTATTCCTGATGGATCGTCCAGCGCCAGCATAAACCCCACCTCGCGCGCATCAGTATGATCCGGCGCCAAGAGCTTGGGTAACTGCAACCGCCGGACCGCGTCTAGCCGTCCAGGCGCCAGCCGCGCCCAGGCGAGGCCATCGCGCAGCGAGCCGGCCTGCCGGGCGATGGCAAATGCGTCGGGCACCGCGTCCAGGCTGCGGGCGAGCGTGCCGTCCGCCAGCCCGTGTCGGATCGCAGCCTCTCCCCCTTCGATGGCCAGCAGCTCCATCGCCTCGGCCAGATTGGGCAACTGCTCCGGACGCACATAAAAAAGCATGTTCCGGAACTGCAGCTCCCGCTCTGCCCAATCGAGCACCAGACGGTAGCGCTGACGGAAGGCCAGCCACTGGCCGATTAGCCGATCGGCGCTAGCTTCCGCCACGCCGGGAAGGTTCCGATTTCCAGCCTCCCGGAGCGACGCCGCAATCTCGGCTTTTATGAGAACAGCCGTCTCGGCTCCGGTCATTTCGGCGATGACTTGGGGAATGACGCCATCGCTCGCCGTGAACATCTCCCACCCGATCAGCGCCATGCCGAGGCCCGCGCTGGCCACGCTAGCAAGGCGTGCAGCAATCAAAGCGGCCAAGCGCGGGACCATGGCGCTCGCAACGCGGCCAACCGACCGCCGCATCACCATCAGAGCAATGCCGCTGGCAGCCGTTCCCATGGAAAGCATGTCCGGCGTCACATCCGCGGCAATGTCGGGTAAGACCATAGACCGGCCCCCTTCCATCGCCGATTCCAGCGCGCTGCCCACCGATGCATGGTAGCGGGCCGCGAGGAACGCCTGCAGACAGCGAAGGGACGCCGCCTCCGTCTCAGACCGGGCGAGAGTCAGGCG
>CAYYSC010000183.1:0-6819 GCA_964474065.1 uncultured Rhodospirillales bacterium
GGTTGAGTATAGCCGGCGAGTTCCAGGCGCGCGCGGCGGAGGAACCTCGGTTGCTGCCGGACCGGTCTGCCATCGCCGGGACGCTCGCCAATTACAGCGTCATGCACGATCAGGTGCAGGCGTGCAGGACGGCGGGTGAATGAAGCGATCACAGCGCTCGCTTCATTTTCCGGAAAGTGTCTCCAGCACGGGACAGTCGGGCACCTTGTCGCCCGAGCATTTCGCCGCCGTTTCGGCCAGGACCCGCTCGATGCGCTTGAGATCGGCGATCTTCTCACGCACGTCGGCGAGATGCCGCTCGGTGCGTTCCTTCACGTTGGCGCAGGTCTGCGTGCCGCGATCAACAAGGGCGAGCAGGCCGCGGATGTCATCGAGCGAGAAGCCCAACTCACGCGCCCGCAAAATGAAACGCAACCGCTCCACATGGCGGTCATCGTAGAGGCGATATCCGGCCTCCGTTCGCGGTGGCTCCGGCATCGTGCCGATTTTCTCGTAATAGCGGATGGTCTCCAGATTGCAGCCGGTCCGGCGCGCCAGCGCGGCCCGGTGCAGTCCGTTCCCTGACGTGTCGTGTCTCATTTTTTTCTGCAACTCCGTTGAGCCTGTAGGGACTACAGCCCTCAGCTTAAATAATCAACAAGATCGAGGACAGAACAACATGCATGAGGTGCGAACCGGTTCGGAAGCCGTGAAACCCTGGAAAATGCCGGGGATAACAGACAGCCCTGGTACGCGGCTGGTGGGCTGATCGGTGCCGTGTTGGCGTCATCCTGTTGCATCGCGTCGCTCGTCTTGCTGACGCTTGGCGTCTCGCGGGCGTGGATCGGTAATTTGACCGAGCTGGAGCCCTACAAGCCCTACTTTGCGGCCGTGGCCCTCGTCTTTATCGGGATCGGCTCCTACCAGGTATATGTGAAGCCGAAGAAGGTGTGCGCCGACGGCAGCTACTGCCCGCGGCCGCGGTCAACAATCATCACCCAAACAGCCCTCTACATCGGGATGGCGCTGGTCATTATGCCGCTGACGATCAACTGGTGGGCGCCGCTGTTCTACTAGGAGACGAACACATGAAACGACCCCTCATAGCAGCCGCGGCGGCAGCTATCCTGGCCATTGGCACCTCGATTTTCCTGGTGCCGCAGTCGCAGGTGCACGGGCAGTCAACCGCCGTGGCGGCGGAAACCGCGACGGAAACCTTCGCCATCGAGAACATGACCTGCGCCGTGTGCCCGATCACCGTGCGCAAGGCCATGCAAAGGGTCGAGGGCGTGCGCTCCGTCGAAGTTGACTTCGAGGCCAAGACCGCCACGGCCGTGTTCGACCCGAACACCACGTCCGCCGCCGATATTGCCACGGCCTCAACCACCGCGGGATATCCCGCCCAGCCTGAATCGTAAGGGTATGGACATGAAGAACGCCACGATCATCAAAACCGGTCTCATCGGCACCGTCATCGCCGCAATTTGCTGCTTCACGCCGGTCCTGGTTATCCTGTTCGGTGTCGCTGGCCTCTCGGCCTGGCTCGGCTGGCTCGACTATGTCCTCCTTCCGGCGCTGGCGGTTTTCGCCGGCAGTACGGCCTACGGCCTCTGGCGGCGGCAACGGGCTGCCGCCTGCTGCGAGACCAACACCAAGGCAACACAGGAGAGCACCTGACATGACGGATTGCTGGATGCCAAAGCCGACGGGCCATGGCCGTTACGACCTCGCCGTCGTCGGCGCCGGCTCCGCGGGGTTCTCCGCCGCCATCACGGCGGCCGAACAGGGCGCGTCCGTCGCGCTTATCGGCCACGGCATGATCGGCGGCACCTGTGTCAATGTCGGCTGTGTGCCGTCAAAAACCATGATCCGCGCTGCCGAGGCCCTGCATGGTGCGCACACCGCCAGCCGGTTTCCTGGTCTTGCCGGGGAGGCGCAAGTCACGGACTGGCAAGCTCTCGTGGACGCCAAGGACAATCTGGTGGCGAGCCTCCGGCAGGGTAAGTACATCGACCTGCTGTCCGCTTATTCGGGCATATCCTACAGGCACGGACCCGCACGCCTGACGGGCTCTGGTCTCGCCGTGCACGGGCAGACGGTGTCGGCGGATAAGTTCATTATCACCACCGGGGCCGCACCGGCAAAGCCGGATATCCCCGGCATCGACGACGTGCCCTGGTTGACCAGCACCACCGCACTGGAGTTGACGGAGCTGCCCCGCTCGCTGATCGTGATCGGCGGCGGCTATGTCGGCTGCGAGCTCGCGCAGTTGTTCGCGCGTATGGGCACGGCGGTAACGCTCGTGACCCGCTCGCACCTTCTACCGGAGGCCGAGCCGGAAGTCTCGGAAGCGTTGACCGGATATCTGCGCGACGAAGGCCTGACCCTGTGCGACGGCCTCGCCTATCGGCGGATTGCTCAAGCGGATGGCGGCGTTGCCCTGACCGTGGAGATCGACGGCCGGGAAGAGATGCTTGTTGCGGAACAGGTGCTGGTCGCGGCGGGGCGGACGCCCAACACGCGCGGGCTCGATCTCCCCGAGAACGGTGTGCAACTCGCCAACAATGGTGGCGTCGCGGTCGACGAGCGGATGCGCACCTCCAAGACAGGCATCTACGCCGCCGGCGACGTGACCGGGCGCGATCAATTCGTCTACATGGCCGCCTACGGCGCCAAGATTGCCGCGCTCAACGCGCTGAATGGCGACAGCCTAACCTATGACAACAGCGCCATGCCTTGGGTGGTGTTCACCGACCCGCAGGTGGCCGGCGTGGGTCTGAGCGAGGCCGCAGCGAGAGACGCAGGCTACGACGTCAAAACCTCGATCCTGCCACTCGATCAGGTGCCCCGGGCGCTCGCGGCGCGCGATACGCGCGGGCTCATCAAGCTGGTCGCGGACGCGGGAACCGACCGCCTGCTCGGCGGGCAGATCCTTGCACCCGAGGGCGCCGACAGCATCCAGACACTGGCGCTCGCCCTCAAGACCGGCATGACGGCGAAGGCACTGGGCGAGACGGTATTTCCGTACCTGACCACCGTGGAAGGACTGAAGCTCGCCGCCCAGACCTTCGACAGGGACGTGGCGATGCTGTCCTGCTGTGCGGGATAGCCCCATTTCGTATGGTGCCACGCCTTTCACGTCGACAGGCGACAGCGTGCGCTGTATGGAGATGCGGAACCGACAGTGACAGCGAGGAAAGCGGTCCGAACTGCGACAGCGTTTGCACCGTTTCGTGCGCAGCAAACCTCGGCCAAGTCGATACGTTCAGCCCTGGCGTTGCGGAGCCGGTCACACTCCAAAGTGCGAAACGCATGGTAGGCCGAACCGGCCCGCCGGAGCCATATCCTCCCCGAACCTTCATCTGATCCGACGCGGGTCGAGGTGCCCCTCGATCGCTGCGTCGGAACGCGATTGCCGGGCCTTTGCGCCGGCTGTAGATGGGTCCGATGATGGAGCAGTGCCGCGAGATGATGGCGGCCATGACGGCTTTCGCCCATCACCCCGGCGAACGATTGGACGAAGTGATGGCCGAGAAAGAGCCAGCCTTCGAGCCGACTGACCTCCGATCGATTCCGACCTGGCGTTGATCAGCAAGGAGGGCTCGATGCTGACCCTCCGTGACCTGCGGGAGCGCGTCGTTGTTCTAAGCTTCGTGCCACGCGATTGCGGGACCGCCTGTACGGAGTAACAGGACATCATGGCCTCCGCGCACGAGCAGGTGAACATCACGCCAATGAAGCAGGTGGTCACGTTTTTGACGATCCGTGAACACGACGTCTCCAACGGCCCGGCATGGGACCACGCCGATTCGGGATCCGCGGCGCCGGCGGACGAAACGGTGGCCGAAAGTGCCCGCCGCTTTAGCGCGCTGAGCGAACGGCGTTCGTCGTCGCCCCTTCTCCACGTCATCGATAGAGGAAGCCGGCATGCCGGCCTGTTTCACGGAAGCGAGTTCCGGGAGCTCAATATCGTCCTCTATATTATCGGTCTGACAAACGCGCGCCCGATTGCCGACACGTCGGAACCTGATAGCTGGTGGCACATCGTCATGGGGCTGTTCAAATGAGCTTTTCCCGGACACAAAGCGCACACGATCCCCTGACCAACACGCGCCAATGGCTGACAACTCTGAGACGCTTCATGGGGTTCGTGGCGGCTGCGAACCTCGTATGGGAGTTCGCGCACCTGCCGCTCTATACGCTGTGGGAAACAGGTTCGGCAGGGGAGATCATCTTCGCGGCCGTTCATTGCACTGGCGGCGATATCCTCATCGCGCTCAGCACGATCATTCTGGCTCTCTTTCTTTTTGGCCGGCCCGACTGGCCGCAGGCTCGCGCGTGGCCGGTATTCGCGGCGGCAATCGTCTTCACGGTCGGCTATACGATCTTCAGCGAATGGCTGAACATCGAAGTGCGCGAGGCTTGGGCCTATCGGGACATCATGCCGGTGACCCCGCTAGTCGACGCCGGCCTGAGCCCGATTATGCAGTGGATTGCGATCCCGCTTGCCGCCTGATGGTGGGCCCTGTGGCCTGCCGATCGAGAAACTTAGGAACGGACCCGCCATGCTTGAGGTATCTGGGATCGGCATCCTTGCGGCTGCGCTCGCTGGTGCTATCTCTTTTCTGTGACCTTGCGTGCTCCCATTCGTCCCCGGTTACGCCTCGTATAATGCGAGACGGAGTGTGGGCAACGCGCAAGTCGCAACCGGCGGCGAGGCGATCTGGCTGAGCTTCTGTTTTGTCCCCGGGTTCGCCCCGGTCTTCATGGCGCTGGGCACCTCTGCTACCATCCTCGGCCAAGTATTGCTCCGCCGGCGCTACGATCTGAATACCACCGGCGGCACCGTCCTGACCGCGAGCGCCGCGAGCGCCACTGTCAAAGAAGGCATCATGCTGTTCGCCACCTATAAGGCTGGGCACGGGATACTGTTTCTACTGGTCGCGGCCTTCACCGGTCAGGGCGCCGGCCGGCTAAAGAGCCTCGGCCGGATTGGGCAACGCCTGGACCGGGGTGCCGGAATGGTGATGATCCTGATGGGGATCGCGATGATAACGGGCCATCTGTTGGCCTTGTCGTACTGGCAACTCGAGGCCTCCCTTGTATTCGCGCGCATTGGATAAGCCAGATGGAATTCTATCGGACGCATGTACTCCCGAGGCTGACGCATCTCGCAATGCGCCAGGAACAGCTTCTGCCTTACCGCGAGCGCGTCGTCTCTGCTGCGAGGGGGCGTGTCCTGGAGATCGGGATCGGAAGCGGCCTGAATCTGCCGCTCTATCCAAAGACCGTGCACAAGGTCATAGGCGTCGATCCGTCGCCAGAGCTCCTGGGACTTTCACAGAGGGCGTCAAGCCGTTCAGCAGCCCAAGCCGACCTGATCGAAGGTACAGCCGAAGATCTCCCACTTGAAGACCACAGCATCGATTGCGCGGTCGCCAGCTGGACGCTCTGCAGTGTTGTCGATCCAAATTGCGCGCTGGCCGAGATCCGCCGCGTCCTAAAGCCAGACGGCATCTTCCGCTTTGTCGAGCATGGGCTCGCGCCGGAGCCACGCATCCGACGATGGCAACGCTGGCTAACGCCGGTCTGGAGTCGATGTGCCGGGAACTGCCATCTTGATCGACCAACCGCATCACTTGTTGAACGGAGTGGTTTCAAGATGGAGCGACTTGAAACCGGATATGCCAAGGGGCCAAAGCCACTCGTCTTCATGTATGAAGGCGTAGCGCGGACTGACTGACGGTGCAGTTCGCGGCGGACTGACTTCTCCCGGAGGACGTTTCGATAAATTTAAGCTCGATCCCATCGTTCGGGCATGAGAACGTTGATACAAATTAATGCGCCTCTGTTTTTTTAGATGGCAAGTTGCAAATGCTCGCTTCGGCACGCGTATCACGATAGGCGACGATCGCGGCTCTCAAGACATTGGGGTTACAGGTGGGTTTGCCGCTTCAGGCTGCGGCAAATTTTTCAATCTGACCTTCGATATTTGATCAATGGGGAGACAAATATGATTAAATTACGCGAAATGGCGCTCGTGGTTCCTCTAATGGGCGTGGGTGGCGTGCCAGCGTTAGCGCAGATGCAGGGTGGACAAGCCGACCGCCAAATGGGCGGACGACAAGAGATGTCGTGACCCAAGATGGGCCAGGGCGGCATGATGCGGTGCCCAGATATGTCGAATGGGATGACGATCATGATGTTCGCTTTGACAGACGCGGACGGAGACGGCGCCCTCGACCTCGAGGAGTTTTAGGCCGCCCACAAGCGGCTGTTCGCCTATGCCGACACGGACGACGACGGCAAGCTGACGCTGGAAGATTTGCAGAGCTTCATGAAAAATATGCGGTCGGCTGATTGATTCAGCGTTGCAAACTCCGATCGAGACCAATTCCGGCGAGGAGGTCGCCTGGTAGCCTCCTCGCTTATTCTCCCACGGACGGACACGCAGCCATGACCGGGCTTCTTCTGGCGCAGGAGCCAACAATCCGGCTGGACGCCTTCCTCGGCATCCTGGTCGCCATGGCCGGCTGAGAGGTAGCGGCCCCGAGACGGCGTCGCGAGATCCCGCGCGTCGTCCGCTGGACCAACAATCTCGGCGTCGTCGTGGTGGACACGATTCTGGTACGGCTTTCCTTCCCCATTTTGGCGGTCGGTATGGCGCTGATGGCCGAAGAGCGCGGCTGGGGTCTCTTCAACGCGCTCGAGGCGCCGGTCTGGCTGGCGATCGTGGTCTCGGTCATCGCCCTCGACCTGGCGATCTATCTCCAGCATGTTCTGTTCCATGCGGTTCCGGCATTCTGGCGGCTGCACCGCATGCACCACGCCGATCTGGAG
>CAYYSC010000184.1:0-6807 GCA_964474065.1 uncultured Rhodospirillales bacterium
AGTCGCTCGATGATATCGCCAACGGGGAGCAGGACTGGCGCGAGCTTTTGCGCGAATTCTGGGAAGCGTTTTTCGCCCGGGTGGAGGAAACCAAGGACCTCACGATCCGCCAGGTGATCGATGCGCTGGACGAGGAGCTTGGGCCACATTTCTTCCCTGCCGCTGAAGAAGGGTCCGACCCGCGTTCCTGTCCTGCGTGCGGCGATGGTCGCCTGGGCCTGCGGCTGTCGCGGACGGGCGCGTTCATTGGCTGCTCTAATTATCCGGAGTGCTCCTACACCCGCGCTCTGGCGGTCCCGGGCGAGGACGACCAGGTCAGCCTGCCGAAAGAACTCGGCACCGATCCGGAAACCGGGCTGCCCGTTTCCCTGCGCAAAGGTCCGTATGGCCTGTACGTTCAATTGGGCGAAGCGACGGAAGAGAACCCCAAGCCGAAGCGGGCCTCGCTTCTGCGGGGTACGTCGCCCGGCGATGTCGATCTGGATACGGCGCTGGCACTGCTTTCCCTTCCCCGGGAGGTGGGGCCTCACCCGGAAACCGGCCAGCCGATCATGGCTGGCATCGGGCGCTACGGCCCCTATATCTCGCACAACAAAAAGTTCGTCTCGCTGAAAGGCGATGACGACGTCCTGACCATCGGCCTGAACCGCGCGATTACCCTGCTGGCAGAAGCGGAGCAGAAAGGCGGCGGCAGCGGTCTCCTGCGCGAACTGGGTACGCACCCGGTCGATGGCAAACCTGTGAGCCTGAACCGCGGGCGTTTCGGCCCTTATGTGAAACACGGGAAAACGATGGCATCGCTCCGCAAGGCGAACGACCCGGAAACGATGAGCCTCGAAGAAGCGGTCGAACTTCTGGACGCAAAGGAAGCCCGGGGCGGCGCGAACGCAAAGGGTAAGGGCAAAGGCAAGAATAACTCGGCAACGACAGCCGAAGACACCGCCGAATCAAAAAAACCTGCCCCGAAGAAAACATCGTCGAAAAAGTCGACCACCAAAACAGCGGCCAACAAGAACCAGACTAAAAAAACCCCTGCAAAGAAATCGGCCGCCAAAAAGACGGCCAAGAAAGCCGAGGCTTGAAGACAGAGAACGCCCCTACCCGTGAAGAATTGCTTGCCTATATCAGGGAGAGTGACCGCCCCCTCGACAAACGCGACGTGGCGCGGGCGTTCAAACTCAAAGGCCAGGCACGAACCGATTTGAAACAGACTTTGCGCGAGCTCCAAGATGAGGGCTTGCTGGAACGCGGCCGCGGAAAAAAAGTCGGCATCCCCGGCTCTCTACCGTCCGTGAGCGTGGTCGATGTCATCCGGGTGAACAGCCAGGGCGACTTGATTGCCTACCCGAGCGGCTGGAAAGGCGACGAGGAACCGCCGGAAATCCTGTTCCGCGCAGAAGACAAAGCTTCGCGGGAGTTGGCGCCTGGCAGCAAGGTGCTTGCCCGGCTCACGCGCCGAGGTGAACGCTCTTATGTCGGTGAAGTCGTCCGCCAACTCAAGGCCGGCCCGCGCCGCTTTCTGGCCGTGGTAGTGGAAGAAGACGGGGCCCGCTTCCTGCGCGCTGCGCATCGTAGCGACCGCAACGACTACCGGATTCACGAAAATGGCCCCGCTGCTGATCCTGGCAGCATTGTTTGGGCGATGGCGCGGCCCGGCCGGCGCACCATTCCGGCGGCCACAATTACGGAGGTCTTGGGCCATCTGGACGAACCCAACGCGATCAGTGCCCTTGCCATCGCCGAACATGACATTCCGGTAGAATTCCCCGCGGAAGCAGTGGCCGAAGCCGAAGCAGCCGAGCCGGTCGGCCTGGCGGGCGGCCGTGAGGATCTCCGCCAGATTCCGCTCGTCACGATCGACGGCCCGGATGCACGCGACTTCGACGACGCGGTCCATGCGGAGCCGCTGGAAGGCGGCGGCTGGCGCATCACCGTGGCGATCGCGGATGTGGCTTGGTATGTGCGTCCCGGCTCGGCCCTGGACAGGGAGGCGGAGAAGCGTGGGAACAGCGTTTACTTCCCCGACCGGGTGGTTCCGATGCTGCCGGAAGCGCTTTCCAACGACCTCTGCTCGCTCCGCCCCGGCGAGGATCGCGCCTGCATGGCCGTCCTTATGGATTTCGACGCGAATGGCATCAAACGTCAGCACCGCTTCGTGCGCGGCCTGATGCGTTCCGCCGCCCGCCTGATCTATGAAGAAGTTCAGGACGCGATTGACGGCCGGCCGAATGACAAAACCGGACCGCTGCTGGAGCCGGTGATCAAGCCGCTCTACGCCGCATACCGGGGCCTCGCCGAAGCGCGCGCCAAGCGCGGGCCGCTGGAGCTGGAAATCGCGGAGCGGATGTTCCTGATGGACGAGGAGCGGCGCCGGGTGCAGACGGTGGTGCCACGCATACGGCTTGACAGCCACCGGTTGATCGAAGACTTCATGATCGCCGCTAACGTCGCCACGGCGGAAACGCTGACCGATAAGCTTGCCCCCACTTTGTTCCGGATCCATGACACGCCGGATCCGGCGCGCGTGGAAGCCTTGGCCGGGGTTCTCGGCGAGATGGGCATCAAGGCTTCCCCGAGTGCGATCAGCCAGCCGCGGCAGTTCACGGACTTGGTGCGCAAGGCCGAAGAGACACCCTACGCCGCTCTGGTAAGCGAACTGGTGCTCCGGTCGCAGGCCCAAGCGGTCTACCATCCGGACAATATCGGGCACTTCGGCTTAGCGCTGGCGCGATATGCCCATTTCACGTCCCCGATCCGGCGCTATGCCGATCTGATCGTTCACCGCTCCCTGATCGAGACGCTGGGACTAGGCAGCGGCGGACTGCCGCCGGAGGAGCGTGAGCGCCTTCACGACGTCGGCGAGCACATCTCCATGACCGAACGCCGGGCGGCAGCGGCCGAGCGGCAAGTGCAGGACCGGTTCGCCGCTGCCTATCTCGCCGATCAGATCGATCAGACGTTTGATGCCCGCATCACCGGTCTCCACAAGGTGGGGATCTTCGTGCGGATCGAGAGTGTCGGAGCCGAAGGGCTGGTACCGCGAACCCTGCTGCCCGACGATTTCTGGGACCACGACGCAAAAAGGCACATGCTGATCGGGCGGCGGAGCGGCCTCGAGTTCCGGCTTGGAGACACGCTGGAAGTGACCCTGAAAGCCGCCGAGCCCATCAGCGGCAGCTTGATCTTCGCGGCCAATGTCAGCGGACCGCAGGCCCCGCGGGGGCGCCGTCCAGAAAAACGCCGTAGCAACGCCCGAAAGCGCGGTAAGCGGCGCTGACGCCCTATCAATGGTCCGTGATCAGAGCCCCCTGGCGTCCAAATTCGCTTCCGCGCCGTATTGGGAATGATTGGTAAATGGTAGGATGCGTCTTATGAGACGCGTAAGCGATGTGTCCGTTGCTTCTTGGCTAGATATTTCCGCCCTGTTTGCCTTCGTGTTCCGAAGGGAACGGTTCCGGCTCGGCTGTATGATGGTATCTTTCGCCGGACTGCTGTTGCAATCCTGCACCTCTACTAATCGAGAACAAGACGTCGACGCCTTTTCAAAAGATCATGCGGAGCAGATGTTTGAGGCGGCCTACTCGAACGTGCAGGCGCGCTACATCGAGGCGGTAGGCGTCGACACGCTCGCACTTGCCGGGTTTGACGGTCTGCATTCGATCGATCCCCGATTGACGGTCATTGCCGACGCCAGCTCGGTTTCTTTTTACAACGGCAAACGCGAACTAGAGCGGCTGGCGCGGCCGGCCCCTCAAGACAGCAGCGGCTGGGCGGCCCTTACAGCCCAAGTGCTCGACCGCTCGGTTGCCTCGTCCTCAACCGCGGGTATCGCGTCCACGGAGGAGCTGTATTCGGCCCTGATGAATGGCATCGTCGATAAGCTTGACCGCTATTCCCGCTATGAAAGCGCCCGTGACGCCGGCAGCCAGCGCGCCGTGCGGGACGGTTTTGGAGGCGTCGGCGTGACTATCCGGGCGACAGGCGAAGAAACAAGGGTAATGGAGGTGCTGCCCGGCTCTCCGGCAGCCGACGCCGGGGTCGAGCAAGACGATGTGATCACCCAGGCCGATGGGCACCCCTTAACGGGGCTACTGCCAGAAGATGTCATTGAGCGGCTGCGGGGTCCGATCGGAAGCATCGTGGTGCTCGATCTGTTACGAGGCTCTTCATCTACCGAAAATATCCGGGTGGCCATCCGACGCGCCCATATTGTGCCGCCCTCCGTGGTCGGGAAATTGCGGGACGGTGTCGCGGTTCTGCGCATCCGTGGCTTCAACCGGTACACGGCTTCTGATTTCGAGGAAGAGCTGGAGCACCTGGAGGACTTGGCGAACGGCAGACTATCGGGAATCGTGCTGGATCTTCGCAACAATCCCGGCGGATTACTGGATCAGGCAGTCGAGATGGCCGACCTGCTCTTGGATAATGGACCAATGATTTTCACCCGCGGCCGCCATCCCGCCGCGAACAGCGCGTTCACTGCGGATTCACACGAACTCGCGGAAGGCGTCCCGGTAGTAATCCTGATAAACGGCTATTCGGCCTCTGCCTCGGAAATGCTGGCGGCGGCATTGCAGGCCAGGGGCAGGGCCGTTTTGATCGGCAGCACCACCCACGGCAAAGGCTCTGTCCAGAACCTGCAGCGCATGCCGAACGGCGGGGAATTGCTGATTACCTGGTCCCGGATGTACACGCCCACCGGTTACGTTCTGGACGGCCTGGGGGTTCTGCCAAACATTTGTACGAGCAAAGACGGCATGGAGAACCAATCAGCCGGCCTGGCGCTGGATCCGGCGAGGCTTGGCCGCCAATTTCGGGACTGGTATCGCTATGACCATGTGGATATCGGGCTGGCAGAAACGCTGCGGCGAGCTTGCCCGGCGTCGATGGAAGCGCCGGAGTCCGACCTGACCCTGGCGCTCGAACTGCTGCGGAACGGCGCGGCGTACAAGTCGGCGCTGGCGCCAAGCGTAAAAGCTTTCAGCCATCGCACCCTGCAGACTCCTCTTCAGGGCCGTTCTTGACGCGACGGCACCGAATCGCCATACAACGCTTCTGTAGTAACTCCGATCGAAAGGTTGTCCAGTCATGGCCAAACCGGCGACCGTCCAAGTGAAACTCGTCAGCACCGCGGATACGGGCTATTTTTACGTCGCGAAAAAGAATCCGCGCACCAAGCCTGAGAAGCTCGAGTTCAAGAAGTACGACCCCATCGCCCGTAAGCACGTGCTCTTCAAAGAGCAGAAGATGAAGTAATCGCCAGGGCGCGTCAGAACCGCGCCCTGATCGTTTTGTGCGCGGCTCACGGAAAAAGGCGCTGCATCTGCCAGCCCGTTGCGGTGCGCAGAAATTGAAACCGGTCGTGCAGGCGGAATTCGCGGTCTTGCCACAATTCGATTTCCGTTGGCACCAGACGGTAGCCACCCCAGTGGGAAGGCCGCGGCACCTCCATCCCTTCATACTGCCGGTCGATCTGACGAACCCGCTCCTCTAGAACCGCTCGGGATTCCAGCGGCTCCGACTGCGAGGATGCATGCGCACCGATCTGGCTGCCGCGGGCCCGGCTGTTGAAGTAGACATCGGACTCCGCCGCGGGAACGGTCTCCACATTGCCGCAGACCCGAACCTGCCGCCGCAGTGTCTTCCAGTGGAAACATAGGGCCGCCTTGCCGTTTGCCGCGATTTCCCGGCCCTTGCGGCTATTCTGGTTCGTGAAGAACACGAACCCGCTTTCGTCCGCCGCTTTCAACAGAAGAATCCGAACCGACGGCATGCCATGGGGGCCAACAGTCGCCACCGACATGGCGTTCGCATCGTTCGGCTCGGTCTGTTCAGCGGCTGCAAGCCATTCATTAAACGTGGCAATCGGGTCACTCGGTGGTTCCATTGGGCAGTCACCAACTTTTCCGGGATGTGGCGGGACGCTTAAAGCATAGTGCTTGCGTAGGCCATCTCCAATCGCCCGGGACGGAGATGACGTACCCGCCGGCCAGGACGAATGCCTTCGCCTGCAGGCGGCGTCGACACGATGCATTCAGCGTTGGCCGACAATAGCCCTTTCATCGGGAGGGTGATAGGATTGCGAGTGAGGCTTCAACCTGAAACAATACGGTCCAGTGAGCCTGGGCTGGCGTTACTGCAAAGATGACCTAAATAATAATAATAAACACTGCTCGCTTTCACCTTTCGCTTTGACAATGTGGAGATCAAGCTCCCGAAATGCGTGACCCCTATAGTGTGCTGGGCGTTGAGCGAACGGCATCCGCAGACGAGATCAAAAAGGCATACCGCCAGCTCGCGAAAGAACTTCACCCGGACCTGAATCCGGGAAAGGCAGATATCGAGCAGCGTTTCAAGGAAGTCTCCCAAGCCTATGATCTGCTGTCAGATCCGGAACGCCGTGGCCAATACGACCGCGGAGAGATCGATGCCGAGGGAAATCCCCGGTACCGGTCGTACGGCGGCGGCCCGTATGCAGGCGGCCAGGAGGAGGCTGGAGGCTTCCGTTTCCGCCATGCGACCGGCCGTGGCGGACAGCAGGCGGAAGGCGACGACCTGTTCGATCAGATCTTCGGAATCTTCGGGCATCGGGCCGCGCGACAGGGTTGGTCTGGCGGCGAGTGGTCGGATGAAAGCTATCGTCCCGCACGGCCGCAACCCGTCATCATCAATGCGACGGTGAGCTTCGCAACGGCCGTCAAAGGCGGGACGCACCGCGTGAGTTTGCCGTCCGGACGCGAGATTGACGTTCACATCCCCCCGGGAACCGAAGACGGCACACGCCTGCGCCTACCCGAGCAGGGACGG
>CAYYSC010000185.1:0-6770 GCA_964474065.1 uncultured Rhodospirillales bacterium
TGGTGACGATCTTCGTGAACCTGTGGGGCTTCGCCTATGTCTCGATGGTGCCGGTAATAGGCAAGGTCGATCTTGGCCTCTCCCCCTTCCCGATCGGCATTCTGATGTCGGCGGAGGGCGCAGGCGCCTTCCTTGGCGCCCTGTTGATCGCCTTCAATGCCACGCCGGCCCTGTTCGGGCGAATCTTCTGGTTCGGATCCCTGCTCTATCTGAGCATGATTCTGATATTTTCGCTTTCCATCGATTTCTGGATGGCGCTGCCAGTGCTGTTTCTGGGCGGATTCGGCATTGCCGGGTTCGCCACGATGCAAAGCGCCCTGATCCTGGCGAACACCCCTGCCGGGCGGCGCAACCGCGTGATGGGGGTCCTGGCCATGTGCATCGGCTTCGGCCCGCTCGGCATTCTGCATGTCGGCTTTCTGGCAAACGCGTTCAGCGCATCCACCGCCGTGACCATCATTGCAGCCGAAGGGGTGGTCGCGCTCCTGTTTGCCGGTTGGTATTGGCCGGAATTGCGGCGGCTTGCCAGACCGCGCGTTGAAGCGTAAATGCTGTGCTTCGCCATGTCGGGGCGTAGCGCAGCCTGGTAGCGCGCCAGTTTTGGGTACTGGAGGCCCCCGGTTCGAATCCGGGCGCCCCGACCAATCTCTGCCACCATCCTGATACGCCCGCATACCGTGCCACCCCGACCGAGGATATGTTCTATGAACAACGACAATTGGGGCGAGCGCGCGCGAATTGGCATGTTCATTGTGAGCTCGGAGGCGGTGCCGGAAGCGGAATGGGCGGCGATGGCGCCTGCCGGTGTTTCGGTGCATGCCGCCAGGGTCACGGCGTCTGCGCCATGGGCGGTCTGGCGTGAAGGCCGCCACGGAGTGGATCTGTCACCCGATCTGGAACGAGGTTGCCGGCAGTTTGCGGCGATGGAGCTATCTGCCGTTGTCATCGGCCACACCTCCAGCAGCGTGATCGGCGGCCAGGGCTGGGACGAAGCGGCGGTCGCGGAAATGCGCACGATCCTCGGCAATGCCGTCAATGTAACCACCAACGGCACGGACACGGTCGCGGCGCTGCAAGCGGTCGGCGCGGCACGGCCGTTCCTGGTGGCGCCGGCCTGGTTCGGCGACGCCGCGGTCGAGGCCGCCGTCGGCTATTACAGGGGTCATGGTTTCGAGGAGGCGGGTCAAATGCGCTATGACCCGGGGCCGCAATGGTGGCACATCCCGCCGCAGGACCTCTATGCCCACGGCATGGGTTTCGCGCAGGAAATCGAGCCACTTTACGAACAGATCTTCGACGCCTGCCCATCGGCAGCCGATGCGGTTTTCATCGCCGGAACCGGGTTCCGATGCGTTGCGATCATAGAAGCGCTGGAAACCGCTCTCGGACGCCCGGTCGTAACCGCCAATCAGGCGAGCCTCTGGCGCTGTCTTCGCCTTTCCGGCGTCAACGACGCCATTCCCCATTACGGCCGCTTGCTGTCCCTAGCGGCTGCCTAGGCCACCTGCTCCGCCGTCGGGCCGTCGCCCGCCAAGGTAGTGCGGCGCATGTCGCGCGGCTCGTCCGCCGGGAAGGGCTTTGCCCGATGCATCGTGCGGCGGTTATCCCAGATCACCAAATCCCCGAGCCGCCATTGATGGGTGTAGACGAACTGCGGCTGCGTCGCGTGTTCGGTCAGGTCGCGCAGCAACAACAACGCTTCCGGCATCGGCCAGCCGAGAATTTCGCCCGCATGAGAGGAGAGGAACAGCGACTTGCGGCCGGTGGCCGGGTGCGTGCGCACCAGCGACTGCCGGACGGGCTTTAGCTTCTCCACTTCCTCTGGCGTGAACTCGGTGAAGCCGATCTGACGGCGCGAATAGACCTGGGAGTGCTCGCAGACCAGATTCGAGATCAAGTCCTTCGTTTCTTCATCCAGGGCGTCGTAGGCAGCGCGCATGTCGGCGAATTGCGTGTCGCCTCCCTTGGACGGGATCGAGCGCGCGTGCAGCAGCGAGTATTTCGCCGGCACCGCCTTGAACGAGCTGTCCGAATGCCAGAGCCGGTTGCCGATGCCGAACAGCCGCCGGCGATCCTCCCGGGCAAAGGGTTTGTGGTCCTGGTCCAGGTTGGAGACGTCGGCGAACGTGGCCGCGATCCGGTACTCGCTCTCCTTGCGCAGGCTCGTGCCGACCGGGGCCTCAATGGGACCAAGGCTCAGCGTGAAAGCCATTTGCGTCTCGTCGTCCAGCCGCACTTCGCGGAAAACAAGCACGGCGTATTCATTCATCGCCGCGTGAATTTCATCGGCCTGGGCTGGCGTGATGGGCTTGGTTATGTCGAGGCCCCTTGCTTCCGCAGCGAAGCAAGGGCCAATCTGGCTCAGGGTAAGGGGCATGAGCGTTCCTCTTCGGCCGTATTGGTAGCTCTTCCACGGCATGTTAGGTCAATGGCCGGCTGGCAGCCAATATTTACAATCTCCAGAATTGCGCTCTAGCATTGCTAGAATGCCCTAGATCAAACACCCGGGAAAAACAGAAAGAACGCCCATGCCGCAAGAGCCCGTTGACGTGCTGATCATCGGCGCCGGCGCCTCCGGCGCGGCAATGGCCTGGAGCCTTGCCGAAACCAAGATGCACATCGTGTGTCTGGAACAGGGCGCACTGATGAATCCGCTGACCTATCCTTCGACGGGCCGGGACTGGGAGGCGCGCTCGACCAGCGACTTCGCGACCAACCCAAACGTCCGCGGCCTCGTGACCGATTATCCGATCAACGAAGACGACTCGCCAATCAAGGTGGCGAACTTCAACGGCGTCGGCGGCGGCACGGTTTTGTACGCCGGTCACTTCCCGCGCTTCCACCCAAGCGATTTCCGGGTCAAAAGCCTGGACGGCGTCGCCGACGACTGGCCCATCGACTACAACCAACTCGCCCCCTACTACGCCGAGAACGAGAAGATGACCGGCGTCGCCGGCATGAACGGCGACCCGGCCTACCCGAGCGACAATGCGCCCCGCCTGCCGCCCCTGCCGTTGGGCGAGTCTGGCAAGGTGCTGGCGAAGGGCTTCAATGCGCTGGGGTATCACTGGTGGCCAAGCGATACCGCGATTATCACCGAGGACTATGACGGCCGTGCTGGCTGCATCAATCTGGGCGCCTGCGGTGCGGGCTGCGCTCAGGGTGCCAAGGGCTCGGCGGATGTCACCTACTGGCCGCACGCCCAGCGCGCGGGCGTTGAACTGCGCACCCGCTGCCGGGTTCGCGAGATCACGGTCGGGCCGGACGGCATGGCGACCGGTGCCCGCTACGTCACCGGTGATGGCGTGGAGAAGGAGATCAAGGCGCACGTGGTCGTCGTCGCCTGCAACGGCATCGGCACGCCGCGCCTGCTGTTGAACTCCAAGAGCCCCCAGCATCCGGACGGCCTCGCGAACTCGTCGGGCCTGGTCGGCAAGAACCTCATGTTCCATCCCTATGCCTGGATCCAGGGCATGTTTGAGGAGCAGACGGACGGTTTCGCCGGGCCGCATAAGCTGATGCGCAGCCAGGAATTCTACGAGACGGATCAAAGCCGCGGCTACGTGCGCGGCTACACGCTCGAAATCCAGCGCGGCATGCCGCCGGTGCGGACGGCGCACACGGGCCTCCGCCACAAGCGCATTCCGTGGGGCGAGGGCCACCACGACGCCTTCCGCAGGATGTTTAACCACTGCACCGGCATGGTTGCCGTCTGCGAGGACCTGCCGGAGGAGCACAATTGCGTCACCATCGACCCGGTGCTGAAGGACTCGGACGGCATTCCCGCGCCGAAGATCAGCTACACGCTCTCCGAGAACTCGAAGCGGATGCTACAGCACGGCGTCGACCGGGCGACGGAGATCCTGCAGGCGGGTGGGGCAACGGATGTCTATTCCGAGTGGCCGATCCCCTATGGCGGCTGGCACCTGATGGGCACGGCGCGCATGGGCACCGACCCGAGCCGCTCCGTCGTGAGCGAATGGGGCCGGGCGCATGACTGCAAGAATCTGTTCATCATCGACGGCAGCATCTTCGTGACCTCTGCCGGCGTGAACCCGACCAACACCATCCAGGCACTGGCGCTCTATGTGGCGGACCAGATGAAGCAGCGCCTCGCCAACGCCACCCTGTTCGACTGAGGGCTTGCCGCTATGACCAGAGAAACACCGCCGGAAGGCCACCTGCTGAACGAGACCGAGTGGCATACTTTGCGCGCCCTCGCCGATGTGATCGTGCCGCCGAGCGAGAAGTACGGCGTGCCCGGCGCAGGCGACGAGGCCATCGCCAAGACTATCGTCAAGGACGCCAACTATGGCGACAAGCTTGCCCGCCTGATCGCCGCGCTCGACACGCTGAACGCCATGTCCCAAGGCGTCCACGGCGCGGAATTCGCCTTGCTGCGCGAGGACCAGCGGGAAGCGGTGGCCTTTACCTTCCGCGAGGAACAACCCGCCGCGGCCACCCTGGCCGAGCAGCTGGTGACCCAGTGCTATTACCGGGATGACCGGGTAGTGGCCTCGCTGGGGATGGAACTGCGTCCGCCAATGCCGGAAGGCTACCAGGTGGAGCAGGGCGACTGGTCGCTGCTGGAACAGGTGCAGAAGCGCCAGCCTTTCCATAGGCCGGCGGGGTAAAGTGGGGGGCTTGGGGATATTCGGTAAGATTTCGAGTGAATTAGGGCGTAATCCACTCGGGATCATAGCGATGTTTAGAATCCTTGGAGCATGTTTGAGGTATCGATCTGGCGAAACTCTGGATAAACTTTATCGAACGCCGAGTTGGCAATCAACAATTCCAGTGAATTCTAATTTTTTCTCAATAACCCCCAATTTTACTGAAAAATATTTCATCTTGACTTTTCTCTTCATTCATGATTAAAAATTTTATCAGTTTTTTATTCCATTTCTATTTCTAATTCTTGGAAAGAACTTTGGAGTTCCCAGTGTAGCCTTGCCGCTTTGCCGCCTATGTGAGATTCAGATAGAACAATTTGGATAATGACATCCAAGAATGAACCCTCCCACGACCGGTTAGGAGCAGCCGCATGAAGGCGACACAAACCCCCGGCATGCGCCAGGGCCTCGCCCAGTATGGCGACAACGCGTTCTCGCTGTTCATGCGCAAGGCCTTCATCAAGGCTATGGGCTACACGGATGATGCGCTGGAGCGCCCAATCATCGGCATCACCAACACGTTCAGCGGCTACAATGCCTGCCACCGCACGGTCCCGGACCTGGTGGAGGCGATCAAACGCGGCGTCATGCTGGCAGGCGGCCTGCCGGTCGAGTTTCCGACGATCAGTGTGCATGAGAGCTTCTCGCACCCGACATCGATGTTCCTGCGCAATCTAATGAGCATGGATGCGGAGGAGATGGTCCGTGCCCAGCCGATGGACGCGGTGGTGCTGATCGGGGGCTGCGACAAGACCGTGCCGGCCCTGCTGATGGGCGCAGCCAGCGCAAACAAGCCCGCCATCCTGGAAGTGACCGGGCCGATGATGACCGGCCATTTCCGGGGCGAGCGGCTGGGCGCCTGCACCGATTGCAGACGACTCTGGGGCATGCACCGGGCGGGCGAGATCTCGGCGGAGGATATCGACGAGGTCGGCAACCGCCTGATGCCGACCGCCGGTACCTGCATGGTGATGGGCACCGCTTCCACCATGGCGCTCACGGCGGAAGCGCTGGGAATGATGTTACCGGGCGGGGCGGCGATCCCGGCAGTCATGGCCGACCGCCTGCGCCATGCCGAAGATACCGGCGCCCGCGCCGTCGGTCTGGCGCTGGAGGGCACGAAGCCTTCCGACATCATGACCAAGGAAGCTTTCGAGAACGCGTTGCGCACATTGCTGGCGGTGGGCGGTTCGACCAACGGGCTGGTGCACATCACGGCAATAGCGGGGCGGCTCGGTATTGACATCGACCTGGATGCGTTCGACCGGATGGGCGCGGACACGCCGGTGCTGGTCGATCTCAAGCCCAGCGGCCAGCACTACATGGAGGACCTTTACCGTGCGGGCGGCCTTGCGCCGATCCTGCGGGAGTTGGGAGATTCCCTGAACCTAGACTGCCTGACCGTCTCCGGCCGCACCTTGCGCGAGGACATTGCCACGGCGGAGCCCGACTGGGGCCAGCAGGTAGTCAAGACCAAGTCGGATCCGAGCTACAAGGAGGGCGGCATCGCTGTATTGCGCGGCAACTTGGCCCCGGGGGGCGCGATCATCAAGCAGTCCGCCGCCGCCATCCTTCAGCAGGAAGGCCGGGCCGTGGTATTTTCCTCGCTGGAGGACATGGCGGAGCGGCTGGACTCGCCGGACCTGGACGTAGAGGCAGACGACGTGCTGGTGCTTCAGAACGCCGGGCCGAAAGGAGCGCCTGGCATGCCCGAGTCGGGCTACATCCCGATCCCGAAAAAACTCGCGGCTGCCGGCATCAAGGACATGGTCCGGATCTCCGATGCACGGATGAGTGGCACCGCTTTCGGCTCCATTGTCCTGCATTGCACGCCGGAAGCGGCGGTGGGCGGCCCGCTGGGCCTGGTGCGTACGGGCGACCGTATCCGGTTGGACGTGCCGGCGCGCACGCTGGAACTGCTGGTGGACGAAGCCGAACTGGAACGCCGCAAGGCCGAGTTCCAACCGCCGTATCATGAAGGCCAGGAGCGCGGCTACCTGAAGCTCTATCTGGAGGAGGTCACCCAGGCGGACACCGGCGCCGACTTCGAGTTCCTGCGAGCGGTCAGGAAACAGCCCTAAGCCGCTCTTCCTTCCG
>CAYYSC010000186.1:0-6756 GCA_964474065.1 uncultured Rhodospirillales bacterium
CTACAAGAACTCGTGGCTCCGCGTCGACGGGAAACTGGTGCAGAGCGTCTCCGGCGGCGGTCATTGGGGCGGCGGCATGTTCATTTCCGCCTACGATCTCGCCCGCGCCGGTCTGCTCATTGCTCGGAGTGGCCAGTGGGGCGGCAAACGGCTGTTGTCGGAAAGCTATATCGAGCAGGCGACGACGCCATGCGCATTGAACCCGAGCTATGGCCAGATGTTCTGGCTCAACACGCATCGCATCCAGTACCCTGACGCGCCAGCGCACGCGGTCATGATGCATGGGGCCGGCGCCAATCGCGTCTACATCGACCGGGAGCTCGACCTGGTGGTGGTGTTGCGCTGGATCGACGGCCAGGCAGCCAATGGTTTCCTGAAACGCCTTTACGAGGCCTGATGGGGCGGCGGCCCCGCCAGCATCGGCACATGGCTGGGCTGAGCGGCAATTCGCCCGCACCAAGCTTGGATCGTTGGAAATTCGCCGAGATCGAAGCCACCCTGTTCCGCTACATGGGTATAGGCAAAGAGGCCGATGTCGGCGATGGAAAAACCCGTCGCCGACCATGAACGGACGATTCGACAAATGCTGCTCCATTACCGATAGAGCCTTGCGTCCGTTTTCGATGCGCGCTGGCAGTTCGGCGTACCGCGGATGTCCCTCTGGCAGGTGACGGCGGATATACCGGGCAACCGCCACCTGTGGCTCGTGGCTGTACTGTTCGAAGAACAGCCACTGCAGCACCTGTGCCCGCTCGAAACGGTCGAGAGGGAGGAACGGCGTCCCGTCCGCGAGATAGGTCATGATCGCGTTCGACTCGGACAGGGCGCGCCCATCGTCCAACACGATGGCCGGAATTTTGCCGTTCGGGTTGATTGCCAGAAATTCCGGCGTGCGGGTGCCGCCGTGATCGATGTCAAGGTCAACCAGCCGGTAGTCCAGCCCGAGATGGGCCAGGAGCAGCCGCACTTTGTACCCGTTACCGGAATCCCGGTTGTCATAAAGGGTGATCATGCGTGTCGCCGGTGCGCAAGGACTGGGCCTATAGCCAGCCCGGAACGGGCAGACCTTTTTCCTCCAGGAAGGCGCGGTTGAACATCTTTGACTGATACTTGGCCGCGCCGTCGCAGAGGATGGTGACGATGGTGTGGCCGGGCCCGAGTTCCTTCGCCATGCGGATGGCACCGGCCACGTTGACGCCGGAGGAAGAGCCCAGAGCCAGCCCCTCATGCTCCAACAGGTCATAGGCGACGGGCAGGGATTCGTCGTCCGCTATCCGGTAAGGCATATCCACCTTGACGCCTTCCAGGTTTGCTGTGACCCGCCCTTGGCCGATGCCCTCCGTGATCGAGGTCCCTTCCGCCTTCAACTCGCCGTTCTTGTAATATTCGTAGAGTGCCGCGCCGGGCGGATCGGCGAGGCCGATCTTGATGCCGTCCTTCTGCTCGCGCAGGTATTGCTCGACGCCGGCCAGAGTGCCGCCGGAACCAACCGCGCAAATGAAGCCATCGATCCCGCCGTCCGTCTGCCGCCAGATTTCCGGGCCGGTCGTTTCATAGTGGCCCTGGCGGTTCGCGACATTGTCGAACTGGTTCGCCCAGATAGCGCCGTTCGGCTCCTGCCCCGCCAGTTCCTCTGCGAGGCGGCCGGAGTATTTCACGTAGTTGTTGGGGTCGCGGTAGGGGACTGCCGGTACTTCGCGCAGATCCGCGCCGCAGAGGCGCAGCATGTCCTTCTTTTCCTGGGTCTGTGTTTCCGGGATGACGATCACCGTCCGGTAGCCAAGCGCATTGCCGACCAGCGCCAGCCCGATGCCGGTATTGCCCGCCGTTCCTTCGACAATCACGCCACCGGGCGCAAGCAGTCCGTTGCGCTCCGCGTCCTTGACGATGGCCAGGGCGGCGCGGTCTTTCACGGAACCGCCGGGGTTCATGAATTCCGCCTTCCCAAGGATCTCGCAGCCGGTCGCTTCCGAAACCCTGTTCAGCCGGATCAGCGGGGTGTTGCCGATAGTGTCGATAAAGCCGTTTCGGATGTCCATTGCGATCACTCTTTTGGGACACGATAAGGGGCGGGTTCGTAGGGTTGCCTCAATCTAGCGCGGTTGCCTTTGCGTTGCGCGGAAAAATGCTATGCCGTTCGGCGCTTCTGGCGTTTATTCAGCGTAACGTGCATATTCAAGACGGATTTTCCTTCGGCGAGGTCGCCATGCTGCGCGATTTGTGGAACGAGATCGAGACGTACAAGGCGCGTGACCCAGCCTTGCGGTCCCGCCTTGATGTGATTTTCAGCTATCCCGGCTTCCATGCCCTCGTGTTCCATCGCATTGCCAACAAGCTTTGGCGGAATGGTTGGTATTTCTGGGGGCGGTTTATCTCGCACTTTGGCCGGGTATTGAGTGGGATCGAAATCCATCCCGGGGCCAAAATCGGCCGCGGCCTGTTTATCGATCACGGCATGGGCGTGGTGATCGGGGAGACGGCCGAGGTGGGTGACAATGTCACCCTCTACCAAGGTGTGACGTTGGGGGGCACCTCTCTGAACAAGGGGAAACGGCATCCGACCCTCGAAGACGATGTCATCGTAGGCTCGGGCGCACAAATTTTGGGGCCTTTTACCGTGCACAAGGGCGCAAGGGTGGGAGCCAATGCGGTGGTGGTGGCCGAGGTTCCGGCTGGCGCTACCGTGGTCGGCATTCCAGCCCGCGTGGCCAAGGGCGGTTCCGACAACGATCAGCACTTCGACGCCTATGGCGTGTCCGGCGGCATCAAGGATCCGGTCGAGCGCCGGGTCGAGGCATTGTTGGAAGAAGTCAAGCGTCTGACCGCGCGTGTTGAATCACTGGAATCGGAGTTGGCGGCGGAGCGCGGCGGCGAAACCCGTAAGGCGGCGAATTTCTAAGGTCCTTCCGGTCCGCCGGCCTCGCGCTGATTTTGGGCGCTGATTATGGCGAACCCGGCGAGTGACATGCTCGCCCTCTGGAATCAGCTCAAATGGCCTTGAAGGCTACCCCTCCCGCAGCAGCAGTTGTCGTCCAGGAAAGGCCGCCAACCACGGACATCGGTTGCCAGATACATCAGGGCGGGTCAAGCTGCTGTCGCTCGTTTATCCTGCTTCGCTGCTCCGTCGCCCGTCAATTCATCCGGCTTCAGCAGCGCAATGAAGACGGGTCCCAAGGCAACAATCAGGCCGAGATGGGCGAAGGCCATGCCCCATGCGAAGGCCGTGTCGCCGCCAAAAGCATCGAGCACCAGCCCAAATGCGATTGGCCCCAGAATGCCGCCCACAAAACCGATGGTTGAATGCATCGCCATGGTCGTGCCCCGGTAGCGCGGATCGGCATTGCCAATGGCGCCTGCCGTGACGGTGGAGCTTTCTCCGGCCACGGTCCATCCGTGCAACAATGCGATAAACACGGGCAGCACGTAGAACAGCGCCGACGAGAACCCGGCCATCAGGCAGACCGCGGCCGAGCCGAGCATGATCAAGGTGGCGACCCGGCGGCGGCCGTAACGAATGGACCACTCATTGCCGACAATGCTGGCGGGCGTGCCGATCAAGGTCATCACCGCTGCGATCTCCGCCGCGCCCAACAGCTGCCAACTGACGCCGTGCTTGGCGGCGGCAAAGGTCAGGAATGCTACAATCCAGGCGCGCAGCGCGAACAGCTCCCAATTGTGCACCGTGTAGCAGAGGGTGTAGGCCAGCGAGGAACGGTTACGAAGGGCCGGGCGGAAATCGAGCAGCGCCGTCTCCGGCCTTTCGGCCCTTTCCGGCGTCGCCGAAGGGAGCACGGCGAGGACGATCGTCACGGCCACGAGCGTGAGCAGGCCTGGCACCCAGAAGGCAGCCTCTAATCCTAACGCCTCCGCCAGCCAGCGGGAGACGACGTAAGACGCTCCGGTTCCGATTCCAAAACTCGCCGTGTACCAAGCGATGGAGCGCGAATGCCCGCCGCCGACTTGGTCGCCTAAGGCCTTCAGCCCGGGCATGTAGGTTCCCGCGAGCCCAATTCCCGCGAGAGCACGGAACAGCATGGCGATCCAGAACCCGTCCGCTAGGAAGGCGAAGCCAAAAGCCGCCACCATCGTGATCAAGGCGCTGAAGAGCCAGATGCGCTTCGGGTCCACCCTGTCCGTCAGAGCGACCAGCACCGGAACGGCGGCGGTATAACCCGCGAAAAAAATCCCGCCAATCCAGCCTGCTTCCGTGTTCGACAGTCTCCATAGTGCCTGAAAATCCGGCAGAAGAGCTGCGAAGCTCGAAAAGCCGAGCATGGTCAGGACCTCGGCCACACACATCGCGGCGATCAATTGAATGGGTTTCAGCCGCACGGGGCAGAGCTTTCCGGAAACGGTAGAGTCACACCCCTATTCTGCTGGGACTATGCTGCCATTGCCAAGAGCGCGCGGCCCAGGCTTACCACGGAGAGCGTTGCAAGAATGATGATGACCCAGGCTCGGAAACGGTCGGGGTCGGCTTTGGCAAAGGTCTTGGCGCCGATCCAGGCGCCCAGCAGCATTGGCGGAATGGCTAGCGCCGTCCGCATCAGGGTTTCTTCGCCGATGAAACCTTCATAGGCCGCCATGCCGGTGGCCAGCAGGTCGATCGCACCCAGAAAGGCAATGAGAGAAGCCCGACCGACAGTGACGGACAGAGGGCCGGAAAAATAGTAGATTACCGCAGGCGGTCCCCCGGCGGATGTCGCGCCCGTAAGCACGCCCGAAATCAGGCCGACTCCCATGGTCCCGACTGCACCGGGCTGACGACGCAGGCGATAGCCTGAACGCAGGGTCAGACATGCTCCCAGTACCACCATCGCGATAACTGCCTGCATAGGCGCCCGGGGCAAGTGAGTCAGCAGGGCGAGCCCTGCTGGCGTCGCGATTACCCCACCGGACACCAGGAGAATGACGCTGCGCCAGTCAACTTGGTTCCACACTGCCGGAAGCAGGCGGACGGTGGCGGCGATCTCGAGCATCAGCACGACAGGCACCGCTTCCGAGGCGGGCATGGCGAATGTCAGGCCGACAACGTAGATCATGGAAGAGCCGAAGCCTGTGTAGCCACGGATAAACGAGCCGACGCCGACGACGGCCGCCAGATAGGCGAGTTCCAAAAGCGTCAGCCCTGCCATATCCGTATCCTCTTATCCCAAAAGCGAACCGCCGTCCGAGGCTTGGTGCTTCGGACGGCGGCGGTAGCTGCCTTTGCCCTTTTTGGGCTGAACGCGGCGCTGACGGAAGAGTGCGTCTGCCAGGCGCCGCGCTTCGGGATTGCGCGGCTTCATGAGGGGCCTCCAGAGTGGGGGTATGCCCGATAGATAGGCACTTCGGCCGGAGATGCCAGGGCACCAGCGGGAACGCTGCCGAGCCCTGCCGTCTAATAGAACAGGCTGGAGACGGAGCGCTCTTCGGAAATGCGCCGGATAGCCTCGCCCAACAGTGGTGCGGTCGTCAGGGGAATGATGTTCCGCGCCGCCTGCACCGGTTCCGTGGCCTGGATCGTGTCGGTGATGACCAGCGCCTCCAGCGGCGAGGCTTCAACCCGCGCGACAGCGCCGCCGGAGAGAACGCCATGGGTCACATAGGCGGACACTGCTGTGGCGCCTTCGTCGCGAAGAGCGACCGCGGCATTGCAGAGGGTACCGGCGGAATCGACGATGTCGTCCACCAGCACGCAGCGGCGGCCATCCACTTCGCCAATTATATTCATCACCTCCGACACCCCCGCCCGTTCGCGCCGCTTGTCGATGATCGCAAGATCGGCATCCAGCTTGCTCGCCAGGCTGCGCGCCCTGACCACACCGCCGACGTCTGGCGAGACGATGACCAGCTTATCCCCGGCGTAGCGCTTCCGCATGTCGGAGACGAATACCGGCTCCGCAAACAGATTATCTGTCGGGATATCGAAGAAGCCTTGGATCTGGCCGGCGTGCAGGTCCGTCGTCAGCACGCGGTTGGCGCCGGCCGTCGTGATCAGGTTCGCGACCAGCTTGGCCGAAATGGGGGTACGCGGACCGGTCTTCCGATCCTGGCGGGCGTAGCCGAAATACGGGATCACGGCGGTAATGCGCTTGGCCGACCCGCGGCGCAGCGCGTCGATGGAAACCAGCAGTTCCATCAGCGTGTCGTTCGCCGGGAAACTGGTCGACTGAATGACGAAAACGTCCTCTCCCCGGACATTTTCCTCAATCTCTACAAACACTTCCATGTCGGCGAAGCGTTTGATCGCGGCGCTGGTCAGCGGCAGTCCCAGGTAGTGGCCAATGGCCTCGGCCAGCGGACGATTGCTGTTTCCGGCAAGGATTTTCATGATGGGAACCGGCCTACTGGCGTTCAGTGGTTATCGGCGGCGGCAGGGCAAGCGGTGACGGACACGCTGTCATTCACCTGCCACATTCGATACACAGCGAGTGCGCCTATGTAAATGCCCGTTGCCCGGTTGCGGCGCTAAACGTGGCACGGGAGAGGTCCGCTAACATCGCCTCGCAACGGCCATGCTGCCCGGCCCGGGCTTGGCAATCTGCGGCCAGGCGCGCCGATTGGCCCAGGTTAACCCTCCCGCATTTCCTCAAGCAGCGCCTCGGCTTTCTCTCGTTCGGTGAAACTTTGTTCCGGAATGTCGGCCGCCAGCGTGCGGGTCATGAGGTCGATTGCCTCTTGCGTCTTGCCGGTCCGGTGCAGCGCATAGGCCACGTGATAGGCGATGTCGCCACTGTCTGGCGCGGCATCGGCGGCCGCGTAGAGCAATTTCAG
>CAYYSC010000187.1:0-6678 GCA_964474065.1 uncultured Rhodospirillales bacterium
GCCACTGGCGAAAGCCCACTTGCCGGTGACGCGATACCCCCCATCGACGGCCACCGCCTTGCCCTGAACGCCCGCGCCCCAGGCGAGCACGGCGTTCGTGGGGCCGAACAGGCGCTGCGCCACGGCCAGAGGCAGAAACGCGGCGGACATCGAGCAGCCGACCCCCTGGCTCAGGCACCAGGCGGCGCTGGCGTCGCCTTTGGCCACCGTTTCGATTACTTCGCCGTGACTCCGAAGATCCAGCGCATCGCCCCCAAGGGCTGTCGGCAGGAGGGTGCGAAACAGGCGAGCGCCGTGCATGGCCGCTACCACGTCCTCCGTCAGGCCGTTATTTGCCTCGATCCGCGGCGCCGCTTCGCGCAACAGCCCGACCACGCTTTCGGCACGCGCCAGCGCATCTTCCGACGCGCTCTCGATCTCGATTACGTTGTTCATGCGTGGCGCCTTTGCTTTTGAGGGGCAGGGCGCGCGTGATTATCGGCCTGCCGACAAGCTGTCACAAGCCTTTCGTCGAATCCGGATGATGGCTAAAGGCTGTATCCACACTTCGGCAAAGGCGGGTGCTGGAGAACGGTGAGTGAAGAGGTGCTTTCTTTTTATCGGCCATTAAGGTTATCGGACCCCCATGCTGACCGCTGCCTGTGCCGCCTCCGTCCTCATTTGGTTTTGGCTTTTTCTCGGCCGATCTCGGTTCTGGCGGGCCAGCGAGCGCTTGCCAGGACTGGCTGAAGAGGGGGATCGGCACGCCTGGCCCGCCGTCGCCACGATTACGCCGGCGCGCAATGAGGCCGAGACCATTGGCGCCACAATGGCCGCGGTCCTGGCAAGCGACTATCGTGGGCCGCTTTCGGTCACGGTCGTGGATGACGGATCCAGGGATGGCACTGCCGCGCTAGCCCGGCAGGCGGGACAAGGAAGCACGCGACCCCTGACCGTCGTTGAAGGGGCACCTTTGCCTCGGGGCTGGACCGGTAAGCTTTGGGCGCTGGAGCAAGGCGTGCGGAATGCTGCTGCCGCGTCCGAGCCGCCGGGTTATTTCCTGTTCGTCGATGCTGACATCGAGTTGGCTCCTGACACGCTGTCCCGTCTCGTTACGTTGGCGGAAAAGCGCGGTCTGGCGCTGGCCTCGCTAATGGCACGGCTAGATTCTCGCGGCATCTGGGGGCGCCTGTTGGTGCCGGCGTTCGTGTTTTTCTTCCAGAAGCTCTATCCCTTCCCGGCATCGAACCGGCCGGAAAGCGACGTGGCGGCCGCGGCCGGCGGGTGTGTCCTGATCCGTCGCGAGGTGCTGGAGGCGCTGGGCGGGCTTTCTGCGCTGCGGGGTGCACTCATCGACGACTGCGTATTGGCAGACTTGGTGAAGCGTGGCCCGGCAACTGAGGAGCAACGACGGCCGATCTGGCTGGGCCTAGCCGACCAGGAAGCGGTGTCTCTCCGGGACAATCGCAGCCTCGCCTCGCTCTGGGCAATGGTGACGCGGACCGCTTTCGTGCAATTGCGGCGCTCGTGGTTCCTGCTGGGAGGATGCATAGCCGCCATGGCGCTGACTTATCTGGCAGGCCCTGCCGCCCTCCTGAGCTTGCCCTGGCATAACAACTGGCCGGCTGGGATTCTTGGCGGATTTGCTTGGGCGCTCATGGCTATCGCCTATTCTCCCACCGTCAGGCTCTACGGCGGCGGCGTCGCGCGCAGTCTGACCTTACCGCTGGTGGCGCTGATTTACACAGCGATGACTGTGGACAGTGCCCGGCGCGATCTGCTCGGTCGGGGGGGCGCCTGGAAGGGCCGCACCTATCTGGGGGGCTGACAGGCAGGATCCGAAGAACTCGCCCGGAGCCGGCGCGTGGACCGACGCCCAAATAGCCAGGTCAATCCGCGATGCCGTGCGCCCGGACGGATTCATCCTCGGCCAGCCGATGCCGATGGGGTTGTACCGGGGCCTGTCGGATTCGGATTTATGCGCGACGGCCGCGATTCTTCGAACCGTTAAACCCGGGACCAACACCCTTCCTACGCCTGGGTCGATAACACCGACTCGAAGAACGTTCTGGGAGCAGGCGGTCTGACGTTCGGAGGGCTGTTGAGGTTTTCGGTCGCGCCCGATACGCACCCCACGAGGAGGGGATTGTGGGCTTTAGGGATGCAGACTTGACCGCCATGATTACCAAAGGGCGGCCATCGGGACGGCTCGGAGAGTTTGCGCCGATGCGCATCGGGTCATCGAGCACCATTAAGCTTTCCTTCAATCCGCGCTCCTGACACTATTCACCCTACGATTGAAAAAGAGAGGGTGGAAGCGGTGCTCAGGGCAATCATGGCGGCGTTTGCCGCATCGACTGGGATCGTTGGAGTTGCGCTTGCTGCGGCGGACTGCCCCGATCTGCAGGAGCAAGTGCTGGCGCCCAGCGATCCTGCCCTCTGCGAGCAACTCCGCCCTGTCGTTGGCGACCCGAGCGCGCTTCCTCTTAACGAATACCAGGCCAAGCTCGGACAGTTCTTCAACGCCTTCTGCCACCGCGACACCGCGTCTGGCTGGGTGCATGACAAGGACGTGCGCGACACCGGGCCCTACACCAACGTGCTCGTCGATGGGGGCTGGGAAGGAAAGTACTACGGCACGCATCAGCCCGTAATGATCTGGTACTCGCCGGATTTTCACGCTTGGCTGCAGCAAAACCGCCCGGCTGACGAAAGCCAGCGCCCGGTGAACACTGCGCCGATTCCGGCCGGCGCGATGATCGTGAAGGAAATGCTCACGGCGCCTGCTGCCCGCTGCGCCGGAGCCGACCCGCTGAAACTGCTGCCGTCCAGCGGCGCGGCGATCATGGTGCGCGATCCGGACGCGAGCCATGACGGCTGGTACTGGGGCTGGTTTGGCTGGTCCGGCTGGTCGCCTGACTGGCCGCCTGGGCCGGGCAACGGCCTGCCGATGCAGGGCTTTGGCCAGTACTGCATGAATTGCCACGCCTCGGCCGAAGCGGACCTGACCTTTTCCAGCCTCAAGAACATCAAGGGCGAACCCGGTGAGCCGCTCGTGTTTCTCAGCCAGGACTACGCCCTAGATCCGACCCCTCCTATCACGCATCACCGGGAGGTGACGCTCCCAAAGGATTCTTCTCCGCGCCTGGGCGAGCCATTGTTGGCCTACAACCAAGCTTTCCTCGACGTGTTCGGCAAGGCGTTGGACAAGTATCCCCGCTGGGAAACCGTCAGCAAGTTCCCCTCCGCCACCTATGACAATGTCTGGGTGAAGAAGACCGAGGGGGATCGGGCAGGCCCGGAAAGCCAGTACGTCACGTCCGACCAGTGCGTCGGCTGCCACGACGCGGGCGGCACCGGTCTGCAATTCGACATGACCAAGCCCATGCCAGCGGACAACCCGCACGGTTATGAATTGGTCAATCTCTCACCTTACGGCACCTGGCGAACGTCGCCCATGGGGCTGGCTGGCCGCGATCCGATCTTCTTTGCCCAGCTTGCAAGCGAAACGCAGACCTTCCATCCCGAGAAGAAACAGTTTGTGGAGAACACCTGCCTCGGTTGCCACGGGATTCTGGGGCAGCGCCAGTTCGAGTTGGACAACGTCCTCGCAGGCAGGGAATGCGGGGACTTCTCACGAGAGATGGTGAGCGCGGTGCCCTATCCGCCGGGCAATCCGACAGCGGAACACGCCGATTACGGCGCGCTCGCGCGGGACGGCATTTCTTGCACCTCCTGTCACCGGGCTGTTTTCAATCCTGACACGGTCGCACAGGTAAAAGACCTGCCGCAAAACAAGTGCGTGACCGAGCGGCAGAAGGCGTTGAACGAGCCAGCGGGCTTGAAAGGCTTCGCCGCTACCTTCACCGGCAGCTTCTACGTGGGCGAGCCGGACAAGCTGTTCGGCCCGTTCAAGGACCCGAAGCAGGTGCCGATGCAGCACGCGCTCGGCATTTCCCCGGAGTACAAGCCAGATTTCGCCTCCAGCGAATTGTGCGGCTCCTGCCACACCGTTCACCTGCCAGTGCTGCATAAGGGGGAAATTCTTACCTACGTCTACGAGCAGACCACTTACCCGGAATGGTTGTTCAGCGCCTACCGCACCGGCACCTCTCCCATGGGGCCCTTGCCATCCGGTGCAGGCGATCTCGCGCAGGGCTGCGAATCCTGCCACATGCCCAGCGCCGGCCCGAACGGGCACCCGACTGTGTCAAAGATCGCCAGCATCCAGGAGCACAGCAATTTCCCGCAGGCAGAGAACGCGCTGGGCGCGGAGGAGATCGACCTGCCGGAGCGGGAGGGCTTCGCCGAGCACGAACTCGCCGGCCTGAATGTGTTCCTCATTAAAATGGCGCAGCAGTTTCCGGACATTTTCGGCATTCCCACCCTGGATCCGATGCTGGTGTCCAAGGGACAGCCGTCTCTGATGTACACGGAGCAGGCGATGCTCGATCAGGCGGACAACGATGTTGCGAAGATCAACGTGAGCGGCGCCAAGGTCACGGAGGGGGTGCTGGAGGCGACCGTCTTCATCGAGAATCTGGTTGGGCACAAACTGCCGTCCGGCGTCGGCTTCCGCCGGGCGTTTGTCGAGTTTCAGGTGCTGGACCGGCTCGGCAACTCGCTATGGGCCAGCGGTTCGACCAACAGCGCCGGCGTGATCGTCGACAACCACGGGCAGCCTATCGACGGCGAACTCTGGTGGAAGGACGACTGTTCCGGTCTGGTTTCCCCGGGTAATCCGGAGTTCCAGCCGCACTATCAGACGGTAACCGCCAGCAACCAGGCCCAGATCTATCAGGAGTTGGTCACTTCCCCAGCGGACGTGCCGAACCCGCAATGCGGCCCGAACCCGGTACCGGGCGGCAACCTTACCACCAGCTTCCTTTCCATCTGCGGGGATGTGAAAGACAACCGCCTGCTGCCGCACGGTTTCCTGCCGTTGGAAAAACGCACGGAATTGGCTCGCGCCATCGGTGCGGACGAGCGGCTGGCTGAGGAGGCGGGCGCCCACTTTGTCGACGCCGATCCGGACTATGAGAACGGCGGCGGTGACAGCTTGGCCTACCGCATCCCGCTATCCGACATTCCCGGCGAGCCGGTTTCGGTCCAGGCGACCCTGCATTCTCAGTCCATCCCGCCCTTCTATCTGCAGGACCGTTTTTGCACGGCGGAAGGGAACGACCGCGACCGGCTTTATTTCCTGGCCGGGCACCTCAACCTGAACGGGACCGAGGCGCAGGATTGGCGCTTCGAACTTGTCTCGAGCGGCCCGGTGTCGGTAGTGAGGTAGCGGACCAACAATCTGGCCCGACCTCGAGCCGAGGCTGTTGAAATGGCGGGGGTGGCGAGCGGTCCCGGCTCGAAGCCGGGATACAGCCGAGGGCTAGAAGAGCCCCTCCACTTCGCCTGCGGAGTTCAGGCCGATGGCCTCGGCGGCGGGAACGCGCGGCAGGCCGGGCATGGTCATGATATCGCCGCAGATCAGCACGACGAACTCCGCTCCCGCCGAAAGCCGCGCTTCTCGGATTTCGACCAGATGCCGGGTCGGGGCCCCCTTGGCGGAGGGGTCGGTCGAAAAGCTGTATTGCGTTTTCGCCATGCAGACGGGCAGGTGGCCGTAGCCCTTTTCCTCGAACTGAGCCAGCTGCCTCTCTGCGGCGCTGTAGAGATCGATGTCGCTGGCGCCGTAGATCTTCTGTGCGACGGTCCGGGCTTTGTCCGCGAGGGGCATGTGGTCTGGATATAACGGTCGGAAGTCGGCCTCCCCGCCGTCCGCGATGCCGGTCACGATCTGCGCCAACTCGACCGTGCCGGCGCTTCCTTCCGCCCAATGCGAACAGATGGACGCTTGTGCGCCACGGGCTGCGCAGAAAGCCTTGACCGCGGTCAGTTCGTCCTGGGTATCGGCAGAGAAACGGTTGATCGCCACCACGGCGGGCACTCCGTATTGCGCAATGTTGTCCAGGTGCTTGCCAAGATTGCTCAGACCGATCTCCAGGGCTGCGACGTTTTCCTGGTTCAGGTCGGCCCGGCCGACCCCGCCATGAAACTTGAGGGCGCGCACCGTGGCGACGACCACGGCCGCGGCGGGAGAAAGACCGGCTTTGCGGCATTTGATGTCGAAAAACTTTTCTGCCCCCAGGTCGGCGCCGAAGCCAGCTTCCGTCACCACGTAGTCGGCGAGCTTCAGGGCAGTGTTGGTTGCCAGGACGGTGTTGCAGCCATGGGCGATGTTGGCAAACGGGCCACCATGGACGAAGGCCGGATTGTTCTCCAGCGTCTGCACCAGATTCGGCATCAGCGCGTCCCTGAGCAGGACGGCCATGGCGCCGTCCGCTTTCAAGTCCCTCGCGGTGATATACTCGCCTTCACGCGTCCCACCGACCACAATCTGGCCGAGCCGCCGCTCCAGATCTTCAAGACCGGTGGCCAGGCAAAGGATCGCCATGATCTCACTCGCTACCGTTATATCGTAGCCGGTCTGGCGCGGAAAACCGTTCGCGACGCCGCCGAGTGAGGTTACAACGTCCCGCAATGCCCTGTCGTTCATGTCGACAACCCGGCGCCACGTTATGCGGCGTGCGTCCAGGCCTAGGGGATTCCCCCAGTAGATGTGATTGTCCACCATGGCGGCGAGCAAGTTGTGCGCCGCACCGATGGCGTGCATGTCGCCGGTGGAGTGGAGGTTGATGTCTT
>CAYYSC010000188.1:0-6643 GCA_964474065.1 uncultured Rhodospirillales bacterium
TGCCCCGCTTGTTCTGCGCCCAGACGAACACGTCGTTCCAGAGCCGCGCCTCCAGGTAGTGCTCCAGCTTGGCAAGATAAAAATAAGGGCCGCTGCCGGTGTCCAACAGCGCGCTCGCGTTGTGGAAGAAATAAAGGCCGAAATCCACCAGTGCCCCGCTCATCGGCTCCCCGTCGACGAGGATGTGCTTTTCCAGCAGGTGCCAGCCGCGCGGACGCACAAGGAGGGTGGCCGTGCGGTCGCCCAGGCTGTAATGGCGGCCAGAGGACGGATCCTCAAAGCTGATATCGCCCCGGGCGGCGTCGCGCAGGTTGATTTGGCCCTGGATCACGTTTTCCCAGCTCGGCGCGGTGGCGTCCTCAAGACAGGCCATGAACATTTTCGCGCCGGAGTTGAGCGCATTGATCACCATCTTGCGGTCGCAAGGCCCCGTGATTTCAACCCGCCGGTCCTGTAAATCTGCCGGGATGGGTGCGACCTGCCAGTTGCCTGCCCGGATATCCGCAGTTTCCGCCGGGAAATCGAGTTTGGCCCTGCCGGCGTCCAGATCGGCCTGGAACGCTTCCCGGTCCGCGAGCAGCTTTTTGCGTTGCGCGTCGAACTTTTTGTGCAGGCCCTCCAGGAAGGCCAGGGCGTCGACGGACAGTATTTCAGCGAAGCCGGGCTTCAATTCGCCCTTGATTTCGACGGGCATGAGGCGCCTCCTAGTTGAGTGAATTGGCCGGGTTTTGAGCAGCCAAGCCTTTCACCATCAAGAAGGCTTTCCATTTAGCGGAAGATTAGCGGCGGTGCTACCTTACCATTTTCATCACGCCTTCGGCACACGCCTGCATGCGCTCAATACAGGCCTCCAAAGTCTCGCCGCGGAAATCGAACACCAACTCCCCAACCCCTAGCCCCTGGTAGAGGCGGATATCTTCGGCCATCTGCTCGTCCGTGCCGGTGAAGTATCGGCGTTGGCCGTCGGCGCGCGTGGCCGTGTCCTTATCGTAAACCGGGGCTTTGAGCGAGACCTCCAGCTTTGACGGGTCGCGGCCCTGAGCCTCCGTCAGGCGGGCGAGTTCGTCCATCTTCGCCTTGAATTCGTCCGGCAACAGCGGCGAAGCGTCCACCGCGCCGACCGGGTGCCAACCGTCGCCGTGTTTTGCCGTTCGCCGGAGTGCCGGCTTGGAATGACCGCCGACCCAGATTGGCGGATGCGGCTTTTGCACCGGGTGCGGGTGACAGCGCAGAGGGGCGAAGCGATAGAATTCGCCTTCGTGGCTCGGCGCGTCTTCTGTCCAGAGTTTCTTGAAGATTTCCAGATACTCGTTCGAGACGGCACCACGCCGCTCGAAGCTTGCCGCGTCCAACGCCTCGAACTCCTCCCGCATCCAGCCGACGCCGACGCCCACCGTCAGACGCCCTTCGCTCAGCACGTCGATGCTCGCCAGGATTTTCGCTGTCAGCACCGGATTGCGGTGCGGCAGGATCATAACGCTGGTGACCATGCGGAGCTTCGAGGTCTTTGCGGCCACAAAGGTGGCGAGCGTCAACTGTTCGAGTGCATCGCCGTGGCCGGGAAAGCTGCCGTCGACGGTGTAGGGATAGGCGCTTTCGATCGAAACCGGAAAGGCCACATGATCGGCGATCATCGCCGAGTGAAAACCGAGCCGCTCCGCCGTCTGGGCGAACTCCGCGAGGGCCGCCGGCGTCGCCGTGGGGCCGCGCGTGGGCAGGTAGAAACCGAACCGCATCAGGGATTCGGCCCCCAGGGCGCTTCAGTCAGTAGCTGATTTTCCTGGCTCAGGATGTTGGGGCGCAACTCCTTCGCGAATTCCATGAAGGCGGCGTTCGCATAAACGCCTTTCCAGTGCTCGCGGCGCTCCGCATCGTCCTTGAAGCGCCACAAGTGCACGATCTGGTTCAGGGCTCCGGTATCGGAGGTGAAATAGCCGACGAGCCGATATTTCTCCTGGTCGCTGAAAGCCGGATAACCCTTGTTGCGGTAAAGCTCCAGCACCGTCGCCATGGTGCCGACTTTCAGGGTGTATTTGCGTAGTTCGTAAATCATCTCGGTTCCTCCGTTTTTGTCGGTTGGCCTAACGGGTCTTGGGGATTTCGGTACTGGCCATGCGCTCCATCAGCAGCGCCAGGCGAGAGAGATCCGCCTCCCTTCCTTCTTCCTCGAACATCTGGCGGCAAAGCGTGCGGATCAGCATGCCGATATAGCCGGGCACGCCGTACGCTTCCGCCTCCTGACGCCAAAGCTCCAGGTCCTTTTCGATAATGTAGTTGGCGCCGCCGAAATCGAAATTCCGGGAAAGAATATTCGGGCCGATAATGTGCTCGGTCGAGAAGTTGCGGCCGGTCGCCTTGTTCATGACGGTGAGCATTTGCTCCGGATCGAGGCCGGCTTTCGCGCCGAGGGTCAGGCTTTCCAGCGTCGCCGCGAAGTTGCAGAAAAACAGGATGTTATTGCAAAGCTTCATCGTCTGCGCCGCCCCCGGCGCTTCACCCAGGTAGGTGAGCTGGCCCGACATGGCTTCCAGGCCTGGCTTCGCTGCCTCGAAAGCTGCCGGCGAACCGGAGCACATGATGGCAAGAGTGCCAGCCTCTGCCCCGGCCACCCCGCCGGAAATCGGCGCGTCGAGGAAGCCGATGTCCTTTTCCGCCAGCGCGGCCGCGGTGGCCTTGGAGTAGGCCGAGCCGGTGGTGCCGTGGTTGACCAAATACTTGATCGCCGCGCCCTCCGTTACCTCTGCCGCCACCTGCTCCGCGATATTCACCGAAGGGAGGCAGGCATGCACGACAGCGGCGCGGTCGGCAACCGCCCGGGCGGTCGCCGCCTCTTCTGCCCCATGCTGAACCAGGATGGCCGTGGCGGTCGGGTTCGGGTCGGCCACCAGCAACAGCCGGGAGGTCTTGGCCAGATTGATCGCCATGGGTTTCCCCATGGCGCCGATGCCGATGAAACCGACGGGGGTATCTGTCATGTTCGGGCGCGCTCCTCTTGGTATAGAAGCCGTAGTTTGCTGCGGCATCGCGCCCTTGTCACGCCTCTTCGGCCCGGGCGGGAGCCCGCCCGGGCTGCCTTTTTTGTGCTAACCTTCGTCCCCCGGCGGCCGCCAAGTTTGGCTCAGGCGCCCAACCGCATGATCGAGAGGGCGACGGTCTTGGCGCGCGGCACCATCGTGTCGAGGCGCATGAATTCCTCCGGCGTATGGGCGCGGCCGCCGACGGGGCCGGTGCCGCAGACAGTCGGTGCACCGACCTGCGAGGTAAAACCGGAGTCGGCCGAGCCCCGGGAAAATTCCCCGCCGATGGTCAGCCCGGCCTGCGCGCCGCACTTTACATAGAGGTCGAAGATTTCCTTGCTCTCCGGCGTCTGCTGTACCGGCAAGAAGCCCCGGTGCTCGATGATCTCGGTCGTAGTGCCGGGAACGAAGGCTTCTTCGAGGATGGGCGTGATCTTTTCCCAGACAGCGTCCCGCGCCTCCATCGACTTGAAGCGCACGTCTACCGCTGCAGTCGCCGAGGGCGCGACCATATTCACCGCTTCGCCGCCCTGGACAAGGCCAACATTGACGGTTGTCCCGATTCCGTAGTCGGTCAGCGCGTGCAGCGCCGTGATCTTATGGGCCAACTCGCCGATGGCGCTGATGCCCTTTTCGTGCTGGCCTCCAGAATGGGCGGGAACGCCAGTAACTTTGATCTTGAAGAATGAGGCGCCGTTGCGGGCAATGACGACATTCCCGCTCTCGCGCCCCGGCTCGGCATTGAAAACAACGCGCGCGGTCCGGGCCTCGTTCTCAATCACGGGACGGGAGGAGGGCGAGGCGATCTCCTCGTCCGACGTGTAAAGCCCGACGAGCGGATAGGGCGCGCCGCCGAAGCGCTTGAACGCCGCCAGGACGAACGCGTTCATCACCAGCCCGGCCTTCATGTCGGCAACCCCGGGCCCGTAGGCGATATCGTCTTCCACCCGAAACGGCCGCCGGGTTGCCTCGCCATCCGGAAAGACCGTGTCCCGGTGGCCCATCAGCATGATCGGCCGATTGCCCTCGCCGCCGGTGACGTGGGCCCGGATGCAGTCGCCGAACTCGCCGTGGGGCACCCGGTCGGTCGGGATGCCTTCTGCCTCGAACCATTCTTCGATTACCCGGCCGACCGCATCGACGCCAGCCTTGTTGTAAGAACCGCTGTCAATGTTAACGAGCGTTTCCAGCAGCGCCGTCATGGCGGGGCGCTGCTCGTCGAGCCAGCCGAGGACCTTGGCTTCGATATCGGGAGGGGTAGGCATGGGCAGAAATCCCAGAGCAAGGGAAAATGAAAGATGCGCGTGAGCCTGCCGTGGTCCTGGCGCCGGTGCAAGTCTGCATGGCGTCCTGCCGCCGTCCGTCCTAGTCTCGCAGCAGGAGCAACCGTCCGGAGGGCGCCCCCGATGCGCATCATCGATCTTTCCCGCGAACTTTATCACCGCACGCCGGCCCATCCCGCCCATCCGCCAGTGGCGGTCGGCGTCTGGAACGACCATAGCGAGACCAAGAAGGCCGGGAACACCGAGTTCTCGTCGAAGGCCCTCCACCTGCAGCTTTCCGACCATGCTGGCAGCCACGTGGATGCCTTCTGCCATTTCGACTCGCGGCCGGGTGCGGCCGGCGTCGACGAGATGCCGCTGGACATGTTCTATGGGCCCGCCTTCTGTGTTGACCTGCGCGACGTGCCGCTCCGCCATGAGGTGACCGTGGACGAACTGTCTGCCGCGGTTGATGCAGCAGGCGTCTCAGTATCGCCGGGCGACATCGTGCTCATCCTGCTCGGCACCAACGCCCGGCTTTGGGGCTCGCCCGGCTACCTACACGATTTCGCCGGGCTGCACGTGGACGCGGTGCACTGGCTCGCCGATCAGGGCGTGAAGAATTTCGGGGTGGAGGCGATCAGCCCGGCACCGGAGGGCGAGCCGAACTACAAGGCGCACTTGGCCTGCGCCGAGCGCGGCATCACGCATATGGAATGCCTCTGGGATCTGGAGGCGGTGGCCGGGCTTGGCAAGTTCACCTTCGCCGGCTTCCCCCTAAAAATCCGCGGCGGTACGGCGAGCCCGATCCGCGCCGTTGCCATCGTTAACGACTAATCAGAAGGAGTCCGAGGATGACTGGAAATGGCGACTGGGTGGTCTGGATGAACGGGCAGCTAATGCCGGAAAACGAGGCAAGGGTGCCGATCCGCGATCGTGGCTTTAAGTATGGCGATGCCGTCTTCGACACGACGCGGACCTTCGGGCACAAGATTTTCAAGCTGGAGGAGCATCTGGACCGGCTTTACCGCTCGCTCAACTACCTGCGCATCGATCCGGGCATGCCGCGGGAGACGCTTGTCGAGGCAACGGAGATGGTGGCGGAGCAGTGCCTGAAGGCGGTCGGCAAGGACGAGGATCTATGGCTGACCCAGCGCGTCACCCGCGGTCTTGATCCTGCCGATCGCGCCCGCTGGCCGGACTACCCGGAACGGACCGTGATCGTGGAGGCGGCGCCGCTGCCGCTCCGCCAGCGCTCCGATCTGTACCGGAAGGGACTGAAGGTTATCACCTCCTCGGTTCGGCGGACACCACCCGACTCTCTTAGCCCGCGTGCCAAAACCCATAACTACTTGAATCTGATCCTGGCCGATCTGGAGGTACAGGCCCAGGACCCGGATGCGCTGGCGGTTCTGCTGGACGCCAACGGCAACTTCGCTGAGGGCAAGGGCTCCAACATCTTCTTTGTCAAGGACGGCGCGATCCTGACGCCGCGCGAGCGCTACGTCCTGCCGGGGGTCAGCCGCCAGACCGCCATGGACCTCGCCAGTGCCGCCGGCCTGCGTCTGGAGGAGGCGGACCTGGACATGTACGATGCCTACAGTTCCGCCGAATCCTTCATCACGTCGACCAGCTTCTGCATCTGTCCCGTTTCCAGCGTCAACGGCGTCGCCATCGGCGACGGCAATGTGCCGGGACCGGTGACGCAACGCTTGATCGATGCCTATGTCGAGTTCGTCGGCTTCGACTGGTACCAGCAGTATCTGCGCGCCGGGAACTGATCAGGCGGTTTCGCTGTAAGGCTCCAGATAGTCGTCCAATTGCACGCAGAGCGTGTTCAGCGCTGCCGACACCATCCGGTACTGCCCGCAGACGAAGATGATGTCCATGATCTGCTGCAGCGAATACTTGGTGTTCAGCCGGACCCAAAGCACGTCGTCGATCATGCTGGTGCGGTGCAGCTGGTCCACGGCCTCGATCAGCAGGGAGCCTTCGGTGAGCGAGCCGTCGGCGATGGCCGCGATCTCCGCCTCGCTGAGGCCCCGGTCCATGGCGATGGGCCGGTGCTGCGCCCACTCGTAGCCGGAGCCGCAGAGCCGGCCGATCCGCAGCATCACGATCTCCCGGTCGCGCGGGCTCAGCGTGCACTTGTGCAGGCAGTGGCTGAAGAACGGCATCCAGCGGCGCAGCAGGTCCGGGTGGTGCATCATGGTCTGGATGACGTTGATCTTCTCCAGGTGCCCGCGCGCCTTGTCGTAGAGTTCCCGGCTCTTGTCATCCAGTGCTTCGAGCGGCACGGGCTCCAGCCGCGGCTGCGGGCGCTTGATCGCCATGCTGGGCACCTTTATCGACACCATCATCGTC
>CAYYSC010000189.1:0-6616 GCA_964474065.1 uncultured Rhodospirillales bacterium
AGGATGATGAGTTCGAGGCGGTTTACTGAAGGCAAACTGGTTCTGGCGAGCCACAATCCCGGCAAGCTGGCAGAGTTCCAGCGGCTGTTGGCTCCTTATGCCATCCAACTGGTGGGCGCTGAGGAATTGAACCTGCCGGAGCCGGCAGAGACGGGTACAACCTTCATCGATAATGCTTTGATTAAAGCCTGGAGCGCGGTGGAAGGCAGTGGGTTGCCGGCGCTCGCAGACGACTCCGGGCTGGCGGTAAGAGCGCTCGGCGGCGAACCAGGCGTTTATTCCGCCGACTGGGCGGGACCGAAGAGGGACTTCGGAACCGCTATGCAACGGGTGCACGAAGAACTCAGGGACGAGGCGGACCGCGCTGCCGCATTCGTGGCTGTGCTGGTGCTAGCATGGCCGGACGGCCACTACGAATCGGCTGAAGGTCGGGTCGGCGGGCATGTGGTCTGGCCGCCGCGCGGCACCGGCGGTTTCGGCTATGACCCGATATTCGTGCCGGAGGGCGAGACGCAAACCTTTGGCGAATTGGCGGTGGGTGAAGGAGGGTTCGCGAGAAAGGCCACCTACAGCCACCGAGCCCGGGCATTCCGCGCGCTGGCCGAGAAGTGTTTTAAGCATTGACTGAACGAGAACCGCTTTCAATTTACCTTCATTGGCCGTTCTGCGGTTCAAAGTGTCCCTATTGCGACTTCAACAGCCATGTCCGGCCCTTCGTCGAAGAAAGACGCTGGGTGGAGGCTACCATTCGGGCGCTCGATTATTGGCACGCGCGCTATCCCGGCCGGCGCATCGAAACGGTTTTCTGGGGTGGTGGCACGCCGTCGCTGATGGCCCCCGCCTCTGTCGAGCGGGTGCTTTCCCATATTGCCAAGCGCTGGCCTGTCGCACAGAACTGCGAAATCACGATGGAAGCCAATCCGACCACGCACGAGGCGGCGCGGTTTAACGGCTTCCGCGAAGCGGGCGTGAACCGACTTTCCCTAGGTGTCCAGTCGTTTCAGCAGAACGCTCTGGACTTCCTCGGCCGGACCTACACGGTAGAGGATGCCGAGCGGGCGCTCATTCACATTGCCAAGACGTTTCCGCGCTATTCCTTCGATCTGATCTATGCGCTGCCCGGGCAGGCGGTTAGTGCCTGGGAGACGGAGCTTTCCCACGCCTTGAGCTTCGCGACGGGCCACCTTTCGCTCTACCAGCTCACTTTCGAGCCTGGCACACGTTTCTATCAATGGTTGCAGTCCGGGCGAATCAGCTCGCTCGACGATGATACGGCGGCGGATTTGTACGAGCTCACCGTTGAGCGTCTGGCTGAAAAGCGTCTGAACCCCTACGAGATTTCCAACTTCGCACGCCCCCATGAGGAATGCCGGCACAACGTTGTCTACTGGACCGGCGGCGATTGGATTGGCGTTGGGCCTGGCGCACACGGACGGATTGGGCAAGCGCCGCACCGGCTTGCGACCAGCGAATGGCGGTCGCCAGAAAAATGGCTCGCCATGGTCGAACAAAAGGGACAGGGGTGCGAGGCAGCAGAAGAGTTGACCGCCGAGGAAACGGCGGAAGAACTGGTCTTGACCGGGCTTCGTCTGACGTCTGGCATCGACCGGAAGTCCTTCAAACGCGTCAGTGGCCAGCCCTTAGACGACTGGCTTCCGTCTGAACGGATCGGCATGCTCGCGGCCCAAGGATTGGCTCTTTCCGACGCGCGTGGCTTGCGGTTGACCGGTCGCGGACGGCAGCTGCTCGATGCTGCCACATCGTTTTTGTTAGCCGGCCGCTGACAGAAATGGGGGATAAATACGATTTTTGGTTGCATTTTCTCTGACGACAAGTAAAATGGCCGGGTGCAGACGAAGCATATCTACAGTCCACGGTTTCTTTCGATCCCCTCCATCTGGACTGAACCAAAAAGGGCTCCGTTCAGGAGTCGATAGCCGGCCACGGTTTCATCTTGATCTCCCGTTTTAAGCTTGAACCTCCGGAACGGAGGTTTCTTTTTTGGCAGGCAGGTCTATTTGGACCGCCATACTTTTCGGAGGCCACGGCTTGTTCAAGCCACGCCAGGTCCGCATCTCCTTCCTGACCGGGAACCGACGTCCGAGCCGGTCGACGACGAATTTCTCGATATTCAAGGCCAGCGAGATCGGAACTCGCCTTATGGTGCGTGGCATCAGCGGATCGGCCAGCGCCAAGCGCAAGGAGGCAATGTCGGCACCGCGGAAAAACCCCTCTATGACCTCACCGTTGCGGCGTTTGACCCGAATCAAAGCATCTCGATAGATGCTGAACAGGAAATGATCTTCCGGGCCAATCGGGCGCCATGCGTCCCTGGGCTTGTCTCGGACCACGGCCAACGCAGGCGGATCCCGTTCGGTCGCTACGTGGACGGCATAGACCGGCACCATTACGTATCGTCCGCGCCGTTCAAACAAATCAATCCGGACGAGGTCGCCGTAAGCAGCAATGCCGCCACGGATCGGAAGCCCATCGCGCGGGACACCCGCAGCGCCGGTCAATTTCAAGCGCACCCGCCGGATGGGATCGCCCTGAGGCGATGTTGGTGGCTCATCCAGGGGAGCGCCACGCGCAAACCAGCCCTCTAACGCTCGGATCAGCCGCCAGTTCACATTCGGGTCCGGAATCCTGGCCAGGTCGGTTTTCCGGAGTCGTGCGAGCGGCCGACGCTCGTACAATACACGCGAACCGTCTGGCTGAATGCGTTGGCGGCGGACCGTATGGCCATGGGCGCTCCCGCGCCCGCGGTGCTGTTCCGACCGACTGACTGCCACATTGCTTAGGGCCGTCATCACATCCAGCCCGAAGTTTTTCCACGGCGGGTGAAAGGCTACGTCGACGGCGCTGCCCATGTTTCGACGTGCTTCCGTCAGTTGAACGAAGATTCGATCGGAAGCCAGCGCGGTGATCAATGCGTCCAGTGCGTGATGCCGCAAATCCTCCCGGTCCTTGCTGAAACCCCACGCGCGACGAAGCACGGCTGTCAATTGACTTGGACGGGACACCACGCGGCGAACGCGCTCCGCCTCGGGATACATGACTCCGAGTGCGGCTAGCACGCATTGGGCTGCCTGCCCGGTATCGTGGAGGTTGCGGTTCAGCGTAGCTGCTTCGCGGGAAGCGAACTGGCGGGCAAGCAAAAACTTTTGTTTTCTTGGGCTGATCGGAAGCCAGCGGACGCGCCGGCGAAACTCGTGCCAGCTTTTCTGGTCATGACCCAGCCATTCGAACGGCGTACGGTTCCCTTTACGCTGATTGGCATACGCGCGGCAAATTACGGTATTGGTGCGGGAATGATCGCCGCTACGGCTCAGCGGCAGAATATGATCCACTTGCACGCGCGAGCCATCGAACAGTTCAGCGACCGGAATCTCTTCACCGCTGTAGATGCAGCGGCCGGATTGCTCCTGCCAAAGGAGGTAACGCTCCACCATGGCATTGCTGACCCGACCATGCGGCTTGCCGTCAGCCAACTCGGCCAGTGCCGTGCGGGCCGCGGCGCGTGCTGTACGCCTTTTGCGGCGGTATTCCTGAAGCGCGGAGCGTTGAGAGGGACCGAGCGCCAGTTCCCGTGAAACTTCGACATGAATACGGCCCGGTCTGATCTGCCATTCGCGGAGAATGGCCCGCACCTGTTTCATCGTCTCCATCACCGCCCGCCTGACAGACGGCCTTTGGAGGCGATGGAGAATCTGCTGCTGAGGTGCCCGCGGATCCAGCCCGGCTTTTGCGGCCGCCTCTTGCATATCCTTTCCCCGCTCGAGGAATGGAAGCATTCTCCCCGCTGCTTCGCAAGAAAGGGCTGCGGTTCCACGGAAATGTTCAAACTCACCATCGGAAAAGGCCTCTAGGATCGCTTCGATGACCGGCGCGGCTAATCCCAGTTCTTCCAGTGCGGCAGCCAAATCCGGATACGAGCGCTGAAAGGCGACTTGTTCCGCAATCCGGTCCAAAAGGCCGGGCCGTTCTCCCAGATCGCGCCACCATCCTCGTCCCAGGACCCCCCGCAAGGTCACCGTTCCGAAGGCGGCTCCCATTGAGGAGACGATGTCGGCTTCCTCTGGTCGGCCATCGATGAACCGAATTCTCTCGTCCAACGCGAGCCAGCGGCGAAGATCCAAGCGTGTGATACGGAGAGTCCGCCCGAACCGTTCAGCCGCCCGTGCAACCTCGACAGGCTGCAACCGGCGAATTGTTCCCCCGTCAGCAATTTTCAGTTTGGTGAGTGCGTCAAGGAAGCGGAACCGCTCGATGGTGGGCGCGTGCCGGGCTCCCCGCTGGTCCGAGGGAAGGTAGGGGCACGGCCCCACGCACCTTGCCCTCGGCTCCGCCCGCGTTTGTTGAAACGCAATGTCGCGGAATGCCTGTTGGAAATCCTCGGTCGCTGCCGGGTTCCCAAATTGCCGCTGCGCTTCGAAAAAGGTAGCGGTCTCGTTTTCGATCATCCGACGGGATAGGGCTGCCCGATAATTGCCAGCGCGATTCCGTTTCCTTTGAGCGAACGCAGGATCACGCGCGAGCATCTCCCCGGCAGTTCGGTAGCTTTCAGCGTGCATTTCATTCCGCGCTGCCTGCGCCGCGATCGGGCCGATCGCCAGCCTGGATGCTTCGGCGGCGTGTTTCAGTTCCCGGCGGGGCACGTACCCTCGGCGCTTGGCCATGTGCGCCAGCGCGACACCGAACTCGAACGGTATCAACCGCCGTTCTAGTCCTTCAGCGCGTATCTGGTATGGGTCCAACGGCGGCAACTTTCCCGCCGCCGGCAACAATCCAGCCGCTTCAAGCAAGCCACGCAACTGCTGGCGGCGTTGACGGTGACGCTTTAACCGAAGCCGTCGTCCCCGCTTCTGCCGCCGGATAGAACTCTTTGCGAGTCCAGTGTAAGCGTCCGTTGCCGAACGGAAGCAACGGACGCCAAGAAAGGCGATTCGATCCCCCCAAATGAGGGCGATACCACACGACGATGTTCCGACGTCGATACCCAGCGTCACTTCATTCATAATAGGGTAGGACGCCCCAAGGCGCTCAACTTCCTGTTGCAGGCAGTCTATCATATTGTAATTATTAAATTTTCTGTTGACCATTCCAGACAGTGGCGGATAATCCGTGTTGGGAATTCGAGAAGAAACCGTGCTAAGAAGAAACTCTTCGCAGGGTAACCCTCCCCGGCTTTTTGGGGAGGGGATCCCTCCGAAAAGCCAGATTAATGGTTGCACTCGGCCTACAGCGGGTCACCAGATGGACGGATCGTGACGGACGGGAAACCCGAATGAACATGCCGTTGAGAGCTTTGGTTTTCCGACCCACTGAGATTGTATCTGCAATCCATGCATCCAAAACCGGCCGCGGCCCAAAATCCACCACTAAAAAGTGTATAAAACAACCAAAAATTTTTTCCTTTGCCGCTCCCGCCTAACGATGACGACGGTCGGGCCGGGCGATGCTGATGCAGGCATTGTTGACTGGATAACATAGCTCGATGCAGAGATAGAGGCAGGGTCCGCTATTGCCCAATCGCTCTTTCGCAGGCAGTAGAAGCAACGATGAGCCCTTTCGGGCCATTCCTGCGGAGCAAAGAGAACGGGAAATGATCGACCGGGGCGTGCCTTTGCACATCGCCGCAACGCGCCGCTTCGAAACGCTTGCCCGGTCACTCTATCGGCACGTGGCGGCAGTCACTTGGCCAGCCGTCGGCCTCATCGCGGCAAGCCACTTCCTCTCGTCCTGGCTGCTGATGGCGGTCACGGACGGGGCGCCGATCGCCTTGGCGCAAACGTTTTGGTACTACTATTTTGTAACCGCAACGACCGTAGGCTATGGCGATTTCGCTCCGGTAACGTCAGCAGGACGGGCAGTCGCCGTCTTCTGGATCATGCCGGGAGGCATTGCGATCTTCACGAGCGTCATTGCGAAAGTGGTGCAAAGTGCCGCTGCCTACTGGAGACGGAGAATGCTGGGGCTGGACGATTTTAGCGACCTGGAAGCCCACACGGTCATCCTGGGTTGGAACGGAGAAAACACCCGAAAAATGGTCGCGTTTATGCGCGGGGATCAGGCGGAACGCGACATCGTGCTGGTTTCGTATAAGGTCCAGGAAAACCCTATGCCTGACGAGGTACATTTCGTGCGAGGCGACTCCCTGACCGCGGATGACGTGCTGCAGCGTTCAGGCGTGCCTAAGGCCAGCCGGGCCGGAGTGGTCGGACAGGACGATAATGAGACCCTAGCGGCATGCCTCGCGGTTGCAGCACGGAACCACGACCTTCATCTCGTTGCCTTTTTCAGCGATGAGGCCGTTGCCGGCCTTCTGAAGGCCCACCTTCCAAAGGCGGAATGCATTGTTCCGATGCAAACGGAAATGCTGGTTCGCACCGCAGACGATCCGGGCTCTTCCCGCATATCGAATTTGCTGTTTTCAACTCTGGTGGGGCCAACGCTTTTCAGCATGAAGGTGCCGGCGGGGGCCCCGCGAATGTATTTTGGAAGCGTATTCTTGGCGCTTCGGCGGGATTGGCAGGTCAATCTTCTGGGCATCGCCTGGGGTCCTGGCGCAGACGAACTTTACCTCAATCCTCCGGATGACCGGGTCGTCCATCCC
>CAYYSC010000190.1:0-6566 GCA_964474065.1 uncultured Rhodospirillales bacterium
CTTTCTCGCGCAGCGCCTTGCAGGCCTGGGTGCCGGAGTAATCGAACTCGCAGGCCTGACCGATGACGATCGGGCCTGCGCCGATAATGAGGATCGAAGAAAGATCGGTGCGTTTGGGCATTTTTTTGGCTATTTCGACTGATCGATGGCCTGGATGAACCGGTTGAACAAGTAATGGCTGTCGTGGGGACCGGGCGAGGCTTCGGGGTGATACTGGACTGAGAAAACCGGCCTGTCCTGTAGTTCTAGGCCCTCCAGAGAGCCGTCGAACAGGGAGATATGGGTCGGCCGCACGCCTTCTGGCAGCGTGTCCTGTTCGACAACGAATCCATGGTTCTGGCTTGTGATCTCGACCTTGCCCGTGGCGAGGTCCTTGACTGGGTGATTGGCTCCGCGGTGGCCAATTTCCATCTTCCGCGTTTTCGCGCCGAGCGCCAGCGCCAACAGTTGATGACCGAGACAGATGCCGAACACGGGCACGTTGCGCGATAGCACTTCCTGCAGCATAGGGACGGCATATTCGCCCGTTGCCGCCGGATCGCCCGGCCCGTTCGCGAGAAAGACGCCGTCCGGCTCGTGAACGAACACGTCCTCCGCGGTTGCCGAGGCGGGAACGACCGTCACCTCGCAGCCGGCGCCTGCGAGGCGGCGAAGGATGTTGCGCTTTGCGCCGTAGTCAACAGCAACGACTCGCCGCTGCGGCGCCTCCAGCACGCCGAAACCCTTGCCAAGATGCCAAGGTGTCTGATCCCAGAAATAGGTCTGCTGGCAGGAGACCTCGCGGGCCAAGTCCATGCCCGCAAGCCCTGGCCAAGACTGGGCAACGGCCAAGGCGTTTTCCACCGGCACCGGGCCGCGCTTCACATGCACGATAACACCCGAGGGGGCGCCGCCGTCACGGATGCGGCGCGTTAGTCGCCGGGTATCGATCCCGCTGATGCCGACCAAGCCGTGACGTGCCAGCCATGCATTCAAATGGTCGGCTGCGCGGAAGTTGGAGGGGTCGGTGATATCCATCCGAACGACGCAGCCACGGGCGGCGGGCGTTCCAGTCTCGATATCTTCGAGGTTCGTTCCCACATTGCCAATATGTGGGAAAGTGAAAGTGATGATCTGCCCTGCAAAGGATGGATCCGTCAGGATCTCCTGATATCCGGTCATTGCGGTGTTGAAACAAACCTCACCCACCGCCTGGCCGGCAGCGCCAATCCCGTGTCCCCAGAAAACCGATCCGTCGCTCAGAACCAGAGCCGCGTTCGCGCCCGGTGGCGCCGCCGATCCGCCGTTAGCCGCGGGCGGTACCGAAACAGTGTCAGACATCAAACCTGCCGTGAGAAATTTCATCCAGGTCCGGAGTGGCCGCTGGATAACAAGGTTGGGGCGGATTCGCCATTCTTGACGAAGTTATCATGCGCACCGTATCTGGGCTACCGGTAACCTCGCCGCAAGCGCAGTGCGCAAGAATAATTGAGGCACCTGCATCGGTGACCAGTTTCGCCAAAAAGCTGAGAGATTTCAATTCCTTAAAAGGTATGAAGTATTCATCTCGGGCAACGTGTAGCGGGGATGCCCATGTAGGGATAAAAGCTGCAGAGAGAGGGCGCCACTTCTGTTGAAGCCATCGCTGGGAACATCTTCCATGCTACGTTCACAAATCAGCCACGCTTTAAAAGATGCGATGCGGGCAAAAGACGAACGGAGCATATCCACGCTTCGATTGATTTCAGCTGCGATCAAAGATCGGGATATCGCTGCGCGTTCGGAAGGAAAGACCGACGGTGTGTCGGACGAGGAGATCCTTAATCTGCTGCAAAAGATGATCAAGCAGCGGCATGAGTCGATAAAGCTCTATGAAGAAGCTGGTCGTTTGGAGCTCGCGGACCAGGAAAGGGACGAGATTGCCGTAATCGAGCGGTTTCTTCCCAGGCAGTTGACGGAAGAAGAGACTGCTGCTGAAGTAGAGCGAATCGCTGACGAGATCGGCGCGAACACCGTGAAAGATATGGGCCGCCTGATGAGCACACTGCGACAACGGTTTGCCGGGCGCATGGATTTCGGACTGGCAAGCTCGATTGCGAAGGCTCGGTTCTCGTGAAATTTCTGCAATTTCCAGGTGCGTGCGCGGCATGACCATCCCGTCCGACTTTCTGGAGGAACTGCGCAACCGAGTGCCGGTTTCAGAGGTCGTGCGCCAGCACGTGCAGTTGCGGAAACAAGGCCGGGAATGGGCGGGACTGAGCCCGTTCAACAAGGAGAAGACCCCTTCGTTTTTCGTAAATGACGAAAAGCGGTTCTATCATTGCTTCTCTTCCGGCAAGCATGGTGATGTTTTTTCGTTTCTGACGGATGCTACGGGCCTGACCTTTCGGGAGGCGGTGGAAACCGTGGCCGCGCTGGCCGGGATGGAGGTGCCGTCGGAAGGGGCGGAAGTGGCGGAGCGCCGGCGGGTTGTCCGCGGCGTACAGGATACTCTGGCCGCAGCGACGGCGTATTTCGAAACCCAGTTGCGGCTTCCAGTGGGCCGGGAGGCGCTTGCTTATCTGCATCAGCGTGGATTGGATGACGCCACGATCCGCCGATTCCGACTCGGGTATGCTCCGCCGGCACATGGCGGCCTGGGCGCCAGCTTGGGGCGGGAAGGCATCGCTCAGGAAGCGTTGATCGACGCCGGGCTTCTCAAGCGGCGCGACGATGGGCGGATGGCCGATTATTTCCGCGACCGAGTGATCTTCCCCATTACCGATCGCCAGGGGCAGGTCATTGCATTTGGCGGGCGGATTCTAGGGGATGGCCAGCCGAAATACCTGAATTCGCCGGAGACGGCCGCCTTTCACAAAGGCAGCGTTCTTTACGGCTTGGCGCAGGCACGGGAAGCCGCCCACAAGAACGGCCGCGTGCTGGTGGTCGAAGGCTACATGGACGTGATCGCACTCGCCCAGGCGGGGATTGCTGAAGTAGTGGCTCCCCTCGGCACGGCGCTGGGGGAAGAGCAGATTCGCTTGCTTTGGACGCTGGCAGCCGAGCCGGTGCTCTGTTTGGACGGGGACCGCGCGGGGCATTCCGCCGCCGTCCGCGGAGCGGAACGGGCCTTGCCACTGTTACAGCCGGGTCGGTCCTTGCGCTTTGCCAGGCTTCCCCCGGGCGAAGATCCTGACACCCTGGTTCGCAAAGGCGGTGCCGAATCGATCGAGGCTTTGATTGAATCGGCGGAATCGTTGGCCAGTGTCATATGGCAGTCGGAGTGGGAACGGCATGCCCCGACTTCTCCCGAGCGCCGTGCCGCCTTCCATCGTTCGATCCTGGGACAGGTGAGGCGCATCGGTGATGAGACGGTGCGCAGATATTATGAGCAATCCATTCGGGAACGCCTGCAGGACGCGTTCGCACCGCCGTCGCGACCGTCTGGTTTCCGGCGGGGAACGAGACCGCAAGGCTCGCGGTGGCCGGAAGCCTCGGGTCCATCGGTGCACCGCCGTGCCAATCCGAGGAGGCTGGCCGGCCAGCGGCAACGTACCTTGCTGGGTATCCTGGTGCTCTATCCCGACTTGATCGAGGAATTTGCGGAGGCATTGGCACAGCTTTCCTTCACCGATGGCGCGCTCGAAAGGCTGCGAAACGCGATCTTAGGGGTGGGCGCTGTGCTAAACGACCTTGACGCGGGATCGATTGCATCACAGTTATCAACAACTACAGGTCACCAGTCGGTCAATTGGGAACGGGAAGTGCGCCCGCTTCTGGCGTCAGCATGTGAAGATGCGCGAGCTGCCCTGGGTGGTGCGTCGATCGATGGGCAGGAAGCTTTGATGAGAGCGCGCGGCGCGGCCGATCAACTGGTTCGAGCTTTGGAGCAGGACACCGTTCGCGCGGATGTTGCCGGCCAGATCGATGGCTTGAGCGAAGCACCAGATACCCTTGACCGGTTAAAAGCGATCGTTGCGGCTGAGCGGTTGCGTGCGCCAACGGAGCCTTAAATAGTCGTGACGGCATTGAATTCAGGCAAAGCGATGACAGGAATTAGTCAATGGCGGCCAAAAGCGTAGAGCAGCAAAAAGACACCCCCCGATCGGGCGAGGACGCGCAAGACGGTCTCGTGATCGACGAAACCGCAGAGATCAAGGCGCTGATCAAACGCGGCAAGGAGCGCGGCTTCGTTACTTACGAAGACCTGAATGCTGCCTTGCCGTCGGAACTGGTTTCGTCAGAACAGATCGAAGACACGATGGCTACGTTGTCCGAGTTGGGCATCAATGTCGTCGAGAACGAGGAATCCGACGACAGCGCCGTCGTTGCCGAACGGGAGGAAGAGGCGAAAGCCGCGACCGGGAATCTGGACGACGATCCCGGCCGGACCGACGATCCCGTGCGGATGTACCTGCGCGAGATGGGCTCGGTGGAGTTGCTGTCGCGCGAGGGCGAGATCGCCATTGCCAAGCGGATCGAGGCTGGGCGGATCAAAATGATCTCTGCCCTGTGCCGCAACCCGCTGACCATTTCGGCGGTGGTGGAATGGGGGCGTCGCCTGGAAGCGGGCGAGATTCTGCTGCGCGAGTTCATCGACCTGGAAGCAACCCTCGCTGCCGATCCGGATGCACATCCGAATCGGACGGGTATCGGCAACGGCTTTGACGCGGAAGGCATTCCCCTCAATGGCGGCGGCGATGCCGACAGAATTTCCGTCAATGGCAGCGCCCTGGCTGGCGCCGGTAATGGGGTTTATATCAATGGTGCCAAGAGCGGCGTCGTTGATGACGAGGGCCAGGAAGAGCGCTCTGTCCGAGGAGACAGCGGGGACGAGGAAGAGGACGAGGAAGAGAGTGTTGATTCGTCCGGCGACGATGACGATCAGGAAAACAATCTCTCTCTAGCGGCGATGGAGCAAGCGGTGCTGCCCGGCGTGCAGGCAGCCCTGGCGGCAGTGGCGGAGTTGCAGCCCGGAATTATCGCGCTTCAGCAGGCACGCTTGGCCGAAATGGAAGGCCTGGACGAGCTGAGCGACGAGGCCCGCAAAAATTATACCGCCCTGCAGGCTGCAATGGCCGAACGCATGGCCGCCATCAAGCTGAACAACGCCAAGATCGATCTTCTGATGGAAGATCTGTACGCACGCAACAGACAGCTAGTGGCGATCGAGACCCGCATCTTGAAGATGGCCCTCGATTCCGGGGTGCCCCGCGAGTCCTTCATTAAGGACTGGAAAGGGCGCGAGACCGATCCGAAATGGCTCCGCTCCATCAGTCAGAAAAAAGAGTGGAAGTCTTTCTGCAAAGCGCACGCCGAAGAGGTGAAGGAGCTTCGCAGCGATATCGTCGACATCTGCCACAATGCGGGCCTTCCTTATCACGAGTTCCGCGAATTGGTCTCCGCCGTACAGCAGGGCGAACGCGAGGCCGGTCGCGCGAAGAAGGAGATGGTGGAAGCGAACCTCCGCCTCGTCATTTCCATCGCCAAGAAGTACACCAATCGCGGCCTGCAGTTCCTGGACTTGATCCAGGAGGGCAATATCGGCCTGATGAAGGCGGTAGATAAGTTCGAGTATCGCCGCGGTTACAAGTTCTCGACTTACGCTACTTGGTGGATCCGGCAGGCAATCACCCGCTCCATTGCCGACCAGGCCCGGACGATCCGCATTCCGGTGCATATGATCGAGACGATCAACAAGCTGGTGCGCACTTCGCGCCAAATGCTGCACGAAATCGGGCGGGAACCGACGCCGGAAGAATTGGCGCTGAAGCTGCATATGCCGCTCGACAAGGTGCGGAAGGTGCTGAAGATCGCCAAGGAGCCGATCTCGCTCGAAACCCCGATCGGGGATGAGGAAGATTCGCATCTTGGCGATTTCATTGAGGACAAAAACGCCGTGCAACCGCTGGATTCGGCCATCCAGTCAAATCTGCGCGAAAGCACCACTCGCGTGCTGTCGTCGCTCACGCCGCGAGAGGAGCGCGTGCTGCGCATGCGCTTCGGCATTGGTATGAACACGGATCATACCTTGGAAGAGGTGGGTCAGCAGTTCTCGGTGACGCGCGAGCGCATTCGCCAAATCGAGGCGAAGGCATTGCGGAAGCTGAAGCACCCGAGCCGGTCGCGCAAGCTCCGCTCCTTCCTCGACACCTGATCGGGGGAGTTCGTCAGTGGCGCAAACGGAGGCGCAAGGCGCGATCCGCGTAGTGCCGCTAAGCCCTGGCGTCGGACTCTGGGTCGATTGAGTAGACTTGCATCGGCTTACGCCGGCGATCAGGGATATGATTGAGGATCTTTGGCAGTTGGGCGGGGCCCTGCTCTTTCGCGAGCAAGACCAGCCGGAGGCTGCCGCGGCCGCGCTGGCGAGCGTTTTAGGGAAGGTTCCGGTGTCCTTAGAAGGGGCCGGCGAGATCGGCGTTAGCGAAGAGTGGCAGATGCTGGGCGCGGGCCGTGCGTGGCCGCCCCAGGCTTTGGCGCTCGCCGCCGATCAGGCCTGTGCCCCGCTGACATTGGCCGGTATGGAGGCGGCGGCCGAGGCGCTGCGTCTGGAAGATCCGGACCTTTTCGGGCAATTGGCCGAGGAAACGGCGCCGCATACAGCGGAG
>CAYYSC010000191.1:0-6520 GCA_964474065.1 uncultured Rhodospirillales bacterium
TTGAACACGACCTTGGAGAAATGCTCCACGATCGAATAACACATCGTGACCTTGCCAGCTTGCGGATCATACCAAGCGTTGACCTGATCGCAGTTGCGAAATTCAATCTGAAGGTCGCGTGGCCAAACGAAAGCCGTTTGCAGATAGTCAGCAATTTCCTTCATGACGTCGGTATCGCGCACAAGGGCGGTGACGACGCGACCGACATCCGTCTGCGGTTCCTCAAAGCTGAGAAGCACTTTGCCGCCAGGCGCGTCGGCTGGATGATCGCCCGGTTCATCCGGCCCAAGATTGCGCGATACCGGTTTCAGCAACGCCTCCCAGGCCCGATACCGCTTCGTGTACTCCTGCAGGCACCGTGCTTTTGTCCGCTCGCCGAGCTGGATTTGGTCAGCCAGTGACTCGAAACGCTGCGGATCGCTGCCATAAATGATGCAAAACGAATTGCGAAAACGGCGCAGACTGGGTGCATGCTCTCCTTGCCAACCTTCTTGCCTGCCTTCCCGCTCCATTTTTTGGCCGTTATAGTACCATAATAGGGACGAGTACTGGACAATCCCTTGCAGGATGTCCTCTTCCTTGGCGTTTTCCCAGTTCTCCGGGTCCTCGAAGACAGATCCCAGCACGAAGGCTGAAAACCCGTCGGCTACGTCCTCCTCTGGTCCGGTAGCGGGAAGCTTCAGTTCGCCGATGACCGCATGACCCAGTTCATGGAAGAACACCCCAAGCGTGGTGCCGGCAATCACCTTGCTGACATAGATTTCCGCCGCGGTCGCTTCGCGCGGCGGCGGCTGGTCCGGCTCGGACCCGGGAGACGTTTGAGGGCCCGGCCTTTCAGGCTGTGGCCTGGGACCCGGTTCAGTGCCTCCGCGTGGTGGGGGAAAAGGCTCGGTTTCCGCCGTTTCCTCTCCGCGGGGCGGTGGGAACGGCTCGTCGCCGCGCCCGCCGGGCGGCCGGTCATTGCCGACCGTCTTCACCCTAAAACCGTCGAAAGCAAAACGGCCGGTGCCAGCCATTAGAATGCCGGCGCTCGGTGCAAAGCCGGCGCTCTTGTTCATCTGGAAAACGAGTTGCTCGTTCAGGAAAAACTCCGCGGACCCTGGCTTTTGGCGGATCTCAAGCACGTCGCTGCCATCCATCCGGGCGCGCACGTTTTCCGAGATCCCCATCTCAGTGAATCCGTCTCCCTGGTCGCCATACATGCCAACTGCGCCGTCGCCGCGGATTGTCATCGCAATGAACGTCTTCGAGGGCGTGTGGTCGAACAGCAGCCCTCCAAGCGATTGACCGTCGGCCCGCAGAGCAAGGTTGAGCGTTAGCGTGCGCTCCCCGGCCTTCAAAGGAGCGAAATCGTTATAGTAGAGGGCAATGGAATCCGGGTCGGTGGTGTTGGCAAACATTACCCAGCCATTGCTCAGGCTCGTTTCCCATGCTCCATCCCTGCCTAGAGCCGCACCACCTGCAATTGGCCCAAGGTGGTCCTCAAGGCTCGCGGCCCGTGGTCCGGTAACAGAAATACCAGCGGATAGGCTAACGACTAAAAAAACAGCCAAAAAACGGATCAGTTGCACTAACAAAGTCTCCTCACCTCACAGGGCTTCTGAGTCATTCGGCCCTTTTTCGGAGATCAATTTCTAAAGCAATTTAACAGATACGTCACTACATACGCTACTGTTTAGGGTCATGAGCATTGCAATGCTTGAAATCGTGGGATCATGTTCATGCCCGATTGGATGGACTTTGCGGCGACCCTACTTGCGTGAAGTGGAGGGAAGATTATCGAATCCGTCGGCTGCTGAAACGGTGGCTGCCCGGGTATTCATGCGACATTTGATAAAAAAGAGTTTCTTTCCAAATTGACGAAGATAAACTGAACATCAAAGTAATAAATTATAGAAAATACGAAGACTTCCATGTAATATTTTTGACATCTTGACGATGTTCCTTGTGTTCAGGTACAGGCGAATTCTCGGCAAAGGAACTACCGCCTCTCCTACTTTGATCCTCGATTTGCGAGCGCTTCTTCGATCTCGGGCTCGGTCAGGCCTGCCTCCGCCAGCACCTGGCGGCTGTGCTCGCCGAGGCGAGGTTGCAGGCGGCGGATCGCACCGGGGGTCTCGGAATAATAGGTCGGGATGCCGGGCAGCCGGAGGTCGCCTTCCGTCGGATGTTCGTGCTGCGCGAAGAAGCCTGTCGCGGCCAAATGCGGATCGTTAGGCAGATCCTCGAACGTGTTGACCGGCATATGGGGCAGTTCGGCTTCCTCCGCGATCTCGAGCCACTCGGCCAGCGTCTTTTCCTTGATGATCTCTGCCGCAACGGCGTAGACCGGCTGGGCATTGGCAGTCCGGGCCATCAGATCGCAGAACCGCGGATCCTCCATCAGTTCCTCCCGGCCGACGGAAGCGAACAACCGCCGCCACTGGGCATCCGTATAGGCAAGGAGGCAGAGATACTTGCCGTCCGCAGTCTCATAAGGCCGCCGGTCCTGGGCCAGAACGCGCGGATAGCCGGCCGGGGCAAGCGGCGGATCAAAGAGACTTCCGTGAGCGTGGTCCGCCAGCACGAAGCTCGTCATCACTTCCAGCATCGGGATCTCTACCGCCTGTCCCCTGCCCGTCCGTTCCCGGTGGAACAGCGCCGCCATGATCGCGTAAGCGGTGGTGAGGCCGCAGGTCTTGTCAGCCGTCACCATCGGTGTGTGCATGGGGCGCCCGGTGAAGCGGTGCATCAAGGCCGACAAACCGCTACCGCCCTGAATGATGTCGTCATAGGCGGGACGGTTGCCGTACGGCCCGTCTTCCTTGAAACCATGCACGCCCGCATAAACGATGCGCGGGTTGCGTGACAGCACCGCTTCGGGGCCGAAACCCAGCCGCTTGATGGCCTTCGGCCGGATCGCGTGAACGAACACGTCCGCCGTTTCGATCAGACGCCAGAGCGCTTCTTTCGCCGCCGGCCGCTTGAGATCGAGCACCAATGAGCGCTTGTTGCGATTCGCACCCATAAAGAAGCTGGCCATGCCGGGGTTGCGGCCAACACCGGTCTGCCGGGTGGTATCGCCCGCCGGGGACTCGATCTTGATCACGTCCGCGCCGAGATCGCCCATGATCTGGGTCGCATAGGGTCCGAGCAGGACCGAGGTCAGGTCGAGAACTTTGACGCCGTCTAGCGGGCCGGACATGGCGATGGCTCCGAGGTTGCGGGGGATGTCTTTGATCAAGCCTTGGCATAGCGCTGCCTTCGGCGAAAGAATAGGCGGCAACCAACAAGATCAAGCCGTTGAGAGGAAAAGCCGCCCATGCACCTAGGACTGTTCAGCTACAACGTGGAATACGGCGCCCGGCCAGACGAACTCGCCTGTGCGGCGGAGGATAGGGGCTTCGAAAGCTTCTGGGTAGGCGAACACACCCACATCCCGGCAAGCCGCCAGACCTCCTATCCGGGCGGCGACCCGCTGCCCAAGCCCTACTACCACATGGCGGATCCGTTCGTTTCCCTGATGGCCGCCGCCGCCGCGACCAAGACGATCAGGCTCGGCACCGGCGTCTGTCTGGTGGCGCAGCACGATCCTATCGCGCTCGCCAAGACCGTGGCGACATTGGACCACCTCTCCGGCGGCCGCGTGCTGTTCGGCGTGGGCGGCGGCTGGAACCGCGAGGAATGCGAGAACCACGGCGTGCCTTTCGCCAAGCGGTGGAAATACTTGCGTGAGAGCGTGGAAGCCATAAAACGGATCTGGTCGGAGGAAGAAGCCTCCTACGACGGCGAAATGGTCAAGTTCGAGCGGATCATCTCCTATCCCAAGCCCGCGCAAGCGGGCGGTCCTCCGGTAATCTACGGTGGCGCGACGGAAAAAGGCCGAGAGCGCGTCGCGCGCTATTGCGACGGCTGGATCCCGATTGACGTGCTGGTCAGAGACCTCCCGGCGCAAATGGCGGATGTCCGCCAGCGGGCGGAGGCGCATGGCCGCGACCCCGATAGCATCGAGCTGTCCGTGTTTGCCTTCGAAGGGGTTGATGGAGACAGCCTGAAGGCCTACCGCGACATCGGCGTAAAGCGCGTCACCCTAGTCACGCCGCGGCGCCTCGACGATGCGCTGCACGTCATGGACGACCTCGCCATTTTTATCCCGCAGGTGGCATGAGCACGATGGCAGACGCAATGAAAGTGCTGGCCCGGTACCGGCCCTACGGTTGGCTCGGAACGGTTGGCGTCATCCTTCCCTCCGCCAACACGGTGATGGAGCCGGAACTGGCCCGACTCGCTCCCGCTGGGGTGACCTTTCATGCCGCGCGCACGCCGCTGCGAGGCCTTCCCTCCCAGAACAGCCTGGAGACGATGGCGGCGGGCACCGAGGCGGCCGCCCAGGATTTGGCGAGTGCAGAGGTTGACCTGATCCTCTATGGCTGCACGTCTGGCAGCTTCATGATGGACGGGGAGCGGCTGATGGCCCGCCTGGAGGATCTGACGGGGTTGCCTGCCATCACCACGGCCCAGGCCGTGCTGGCGGCGCTCCGGGCGCTGGATGCCCGGACGGTCGCAATGGCCACGCCGTACCGCCGGTTCATTACCGACGGGGAGGTTGAGTGGCTGCAGGCCGAAGGCTTCGGCGTTGCCAGCGCCATCGGCCTAGATATGGGCGACACTGAGCATGAACGCCGCGGTATCAACCGCATCCCGCCGGAAGTTTGTTACCGGCTCGGGCGCGAGGCGGACCGCCCGGAGGCTGACGTGCTGTTCCTCTCCTGCACAGCCATGGCGAGCCTGCCCGTCGTCGAGGCACTGGAACGCGACTGCGGCAAGCCGGTCATCACCAGCAATCTCGCGAGCGGCTGGTACGCGCTGCAAAAGCTGGGCCTGACGGAGCCGTTGCCGTGGCCTTGCGCCCTTGGAAAAAAGCGCGCAGGCTGACACCCGGATCATCCCCTGGGAGGAGACATTCGCCATGACCATTGCCGCCGAAACCGTCGCCGCAGGGATCCGCAAGGGCTCGCATTATATCGACGTGGACGGCATCGAATGGGCACCATCAGACTTTCCAGGGATCGAGAGCAAGGTCCTGATGGACGATCCCGTTTCAGGAATCAAAACCATCCTGTTCCGGCTGGAACCGGGAGCGGTCGTGCCGGATCATATTCACACCGGCGTGGAAATGACTTACGTCATTGAAGGCTCGCTGGAAGACGAGGACGGCGCCTGCTCCGCCAGCAATTTCGTCTGGCGTGAAGCCAATTCCCGGCACGAGGCAGTGGCGCCAAACGGCGCGGTTATCCTCGGCATTTTTACGAGCCCGAACGTCTTTGCCGGCGGTCAGAAATTCTTTACCGACGGGTAGACGGCTTACGGAAAGTAGGCCTTCGTCCGGTTGGCAAGGGCTACCAGCGACAGCATCACCGGCACCTCCACAAGAACGCCGACGACCGTTGCGAGCGCCGCGCCCGAGTTGAGGCCGAACAGCGAGATGGCGACCGCCACCGCCAGCTCAAAAAAGTTCGACGTCCCGATCAGTGCGCAGGGAGCCGCCACGTTGAAAGGCACCCGCCAGGCCCAGGCGGCAAGGTAGGCGATCGCAAAAATGCCATAGGACTGAACCAACAACGGCACGGCGATCAGCGCGATGAGAAGCGGGTCGTCGACGATAACCTCGCCCTGGAAGCCGAACAGCAAGACCACGGTGGCCAACAAGCCTGCGACCGAGGCTGGCTTGATCCGGCTCGTGAAAGAATTCACCCGCGCCTGGCCGCCGGACGACATCAGCCGCTGTCGCACCAGCGCACCAGCTGCCAGGGGAATGATCACATACAGTCCGACAGATAGCAGCAGCGTGTCCCACGGCACTGCGATATCGGTCACCCCGAGCAGCAGGGCCACGATTGGGGCAAAGGCGACGATCATGATCAGATCATTCACGCTTACCTGCACCAGCGTGTAAGTCGGATCACCCTTGGTCATCTGCGACCAGACGAACACCATGGCGGTGCACGGTGCGGCGCCCAGCAGAATGAGCCCGGCGATATACTCCTGGGCGTTGGCGGGCGAGATGAGGTCGGCAAAAACCACTTCGAAGAACAATACCCCGAGACCCGCCATGGTGAATGGCTTCACCACCCAGTTGACGGCGAGGGTGATCACCAGCCCTTTCGGCCTGTCGCCGATATGGCTCAGGCTGGCAAAATCGACATTCACCATCATCGGGAAGATCATCGCCCAAATCAGCACGGCAACGACAAGATTGACCGACGCAACTTCCAACCCGGCCAGAAAACCGAAGAGTCCCGGGAAAACGGTCCCCAGCCCGATGCCGGCGACGATGCAGAGGGCGATCCAGACGGAGAGCCATTTCTCGAAAAAGCCGATGCCGCCGGCGGATTGTTCCGCGGCCGATGATGTCATGTCCTGCTTCTCCCCAGGGGCCTTCCTGCAAACAGTTGCCAGAAAATCAACTCGAAATCACGCACGTCCTTGCACCCTGCGGCTTGTCGCCTCTACGATCCACCGAGCGTTGCGGGGCCTCCGG
>CAYYSC010000192.1:0-6519 GCA_964474065.1 uncultured Rhodospirillales bacterium
TGCTTGCGATGGCACAGGCTCGGGCGGGAAAATCGGTGGCCGGCGATATCGTGCACTTCCATTCGGCTGACGTCGCACAATTGCCACTTCCGGACGCCCAATTCGATGCAGCCGCGGTTATTCAGGTGTACGAGTACGTCAGCGATATGCCTGCGGCTCTAGCGGAACTGCATCGCGTTTTGAAACCGGGCGGACAAGTCGTCATCATCGATACCGACTGGGATACGCTGGCGTTCGAGTCCCTCGACCCGGCGCTAACCAATAAAATCTTCAAGGTGTGGGAGGGACATTTGGCCGACCCCAGTTTGCCCCGCTCCCTTTGCCCGTTGTTGGAAACCGCAGGGTTTGAGGTGTCAACCGTCGAGCCTTTGGTGCAGTTCGCCGCCGGAAAGCCGGACGTGTTCGCGAATGCCCTGCTGAAGCTTGTCCGTGACTATGTCGTCGGAAAGGAGGGGCTTACCGAGGCTCAAGTGGACGAATGGGCGAAGGGAATGAAGGAACTCGCCGACAAGAACGCGTTCTTCTGGTCGATCTGCCAGTTCATGTTCGTTGCCAGACGCCTTTGACGAGATATTGGTGCCGATGCGGCTCAACATTGCGCAAGGTCTATGCCAGCCGCTCATCGAATGGGCGGCTCCGCCCAATTCGTCACGATCAGCCCCGGCACTCGGCCCTGTACCCGCTCGGCATCGCGGTCCAGGTCAAGCCGTTTCCGCAGCTTCACCTGCGGCACCAGCAGGAAGATCGGCGCGGTGACCTGGCCGCGGCGAGTCTTCGACCGGGAGGCCACAGCCCGGCCGCGCGTGTTGATGCGGGCCCGGTCGGCGACGAGCAGGCTGGGGCCGCGGCGGCGATAGACGAAGCGCAGGCGCAGGCCGCGGCGCCGCTCCCATTCGCCAGGTGTGATCTTGCCGCCGCGTAGGCCGCGCCCGGCCGCCTCTGTCGGGATCGTCAGCCAGAAGCCCTCCTTCGAGCGGATCAGCGGCCCGGCGTCATGGGCGGCATCCCCCGCACGAGCGGGGATGAACCACCCGTCAGCTTCTGAGTTCTGATCGTGTCCGGGACAACGGCAGTAGACGGCTTCTGTACCAGCCCACCTTACGCATGCCGAGCGGCAGACTGTTTCTCAATGTTGTCCTCTTCTCTCTGCGGAAGGTTATTGCTGCACGATCACGCCGGAAGCACGCAGTTCCTCAGCCTGTAAGAGGACCGCTTCGGCCGCAGTTGGTGTAGCCGCATTGCCATTGCTGATGAACGCAGCCGACTAATCTCGCAGGGCCTCCTTCCGTGCCTCGAACTCCTCGGCGTCGATCTCCCCCTTAGCAAACCGTTCACGCAGGATCTCAAGCGGACGATCCGAGCTTCGGTCTCGTCGTGAGGCCGTATCGCCGCCCAGCAAACGCGCAATCAGAACGATTGCGCCAACGAGCAGCGCCAGGAAAATCAGCATCATGATGGGCCCCATGAACCAGCCGCCCCAGCCCATCATGTGCCCGTCGCGCCATCCGAACTCCCCATTTCCGATATCCGCGACAGCATTTCCACTCCACATGGCTGCGACAATCGCAAGAGCCGAAATCCGCTCAAACATCAGGACCCTCCTACTAATAACTTGAATGCCTGTTTGCAGGCTTCCGCGGCTGGAAGGTCAACCCATTCCGAAGCATAAAGCTGGCATCTGTCAGACCGGACATCAGCCAGCCCTTGAAAGGGTTTGGCGGTAACAGGTCCGGCTTCTCCGATGCAGGCGCCTGGTCCATCCGGGATGGTTGTAACAGCGGACCACAATTCCCTCCTTCCGAACCGCGTTCCTAGCAATGAACCCTACAGCTCATACCGACGCATCAATTGGGCATTGATCGCCACGATCACGGTACTGATTGACATCAGGAGCGCGCCAACCGCCGGTGAAAGAAGAATCCCGAAAGGAGCCAGCGCCCCGGCTGCGGCCGGTAGCGCAACGATATTGTAGCCCGCTGCCCACCAAAGGTTCTGCACCATCTTGCGGCGGGTAAGGTGACTGAGCCGCAAGATGCGCGGCACGTCCAGCGGACGGTTCTTGACCAGAATGATGCCGGCGGATTGCACCGCAACGTCTGTCCCGCTGCCAATGGCGATACCAACATCGGCGCGCGTCAGCGCCGGCGCATCATTGACACCATCCCCGACCATCGCGACGATGTGGCCCTGGTCCTGCAGTTCCTGGATTCGGTCGTCCTTGTGCTCGGGGAGCACGCCGGCAAACCAGTCGTCGATGCCCAGTTCCTTCGCGACCGATCGCGCCACCGGTTCGCTGTCACCGGTCATCATTACGACGCGCAGCCCCAGTTCTTTCAGCTTGGCGACCGCCTCGCGGCTCTCCTCACGCGGCGTGTCGGCGAGGGCGAAGGCTGCACTCGTCTTGCCTTCCTCAACGAGGTAAACGACCGAACGGCCCTCTTCGCCTTGTTCCTCGGCGAAACGGCCCAGTCTCTCGGAGGGTTCGATCTCAAGTTCCTCAAGCATGTTCGGCCCGCCGACGCGCACCTTGATTCCGTCAACCGTAGCCGTGACCCCGCGCCCTTTGCTGGCCTCGAAATCATGGGCCTTCGCGGGCTCCAACTCCCGCTCCTTAGCAGCCTCCCTCAGGGCTCGCGCGATCATGTGCTCAGAGTCGCTCTCGGCCGCCGCCGCGAGCGACAGAGCGCGATCTTCATCCCCCTCCCCAGCGACGGCCATCTCGACCAGGGACTGCTTGCCTTCAGTCAGAGTGCCCGTTTTGTCGAACACCACCGTGTCAAGCTCGCGCGCACGTTCAAGCGCGATGCGATCGCGCACGAGGATGCCATTGCTGGCTCCCATCGTTGTGGTGATCGCCAGGACCAGGGGCACGGCAAGCCCGAGCGCGTGCGGGCAGGCTACGACCAGAACCGTCGCGACGCGACGGACCACCTCATCATCGAACCCCATAATCGCCCACCAGACGGCAGCAGCAACGGCGGCGACAGCGACCGCGATATAAAACAATAGGGCAGCCGCGCGATCCGCCAGCATCTGGCTGCGCGACTTGCCCTTCTGCGCCTCCTCGACCATGCGCATGATCCCGGCGAGGGCGGTGTCGTCGCCAGTGGCGGAAATCTCCACCCGCAAGCTGCCGTCGCCATTGACCGTGCCGCCGATCACCTCATCGCCTTCTTTCTTGGCGACGGATTTCGACTCGCCGGTGATCATCGCTTCGTTTAGTTCGGATCGCCCCTCCACGACCTTGCCGTCGGCCGGAACACTGCCCCCAGGCCGGACAAGGACGATGTCGCCCTCTGAAAGCTCGGTGACCGGCACCTCCTCGGTCTCGCTGTCAGCGACGCGCTCCGCCGTATCCGGCAGGAGCTTGGCCAGTTCATTCAGGGCGCCGGAAGCCTGGCGGACGCTCCGCATCTCGACCCAGTGGCCGAGCAGCATCACGTCGATCAGCGTCACCAACTCCCAGAAGAAGGGGTCTCCCTCCACCAGGCCCAGCGTAGCAAGGCTGAACACGAAGGCCACCGTGATGGCCAAGGAAATGAGCATCATCATGCCCGGCTGGCGGTCCCTCAGTTCGCGTACAGCCATCCGCAGGAACGGGATGCCGCCGAGCGCGAAAACGATGATCGAGAAGACCGGAACCATCCAGAACGAACCCGGAAACGCCGGCATGGAAAAGCCTAGCCAATCCTGGAGAGAGGGACTGTAGAGCAGAACCGGCACCGAGAGGGCCAGACAGATCCAGAACCGCCGGCGAAACATCTGCTCGTGACCGGCGTGCTCATCCCCGGAGCCACCGCTGGGATGACCCTCGTCCTGCTTCCGGTGGCCCTGCTCCTGCTGGTCGGACATCATGGACTCCATTTCATGCTGAGCGGAGCTGAGCGGCACCGTGGAAATGCCTCCAGCTTCATGCCTCCGCCACCGGTTGCAGTCGCTTGTGCCCGGCACCAGAGGAACCCCGTAAAAAGACGAGCATGGCCCTGAAAACGATCCCATCTTTAAACTCGGTTAATCATGGGATTATTTTCGCGCATCCACGTACTTCATGTCTGAAAATAGCGAATAACCTGACCGATTGGGCGAATGGCATTTCCCTGTCGTTGAGAGATATAGCCGTCATTACCTAGCTGGCATCTGTTGATCGGTCGGTTTATTTTACCCGTCTGATCACGGCACGTGGCATCGAACGGCTCGACTAACCTTTAGGCGCCTCGCTTGCGCCCGCGGGCCAGACACGATTGCCGATGCAAGCTGGATCGCCACCCATTGCGACAAGCTCGGCTCCATCCCCCTCCCGATGACACTCGCCTTCACCTGAAGTTACTTGTTGCTGAGCGTCCCCATAGTCGAACTTGGCTAGAGCATCACAGTGGATGGTTGGGGCGGGTGAATTTGCATGAGGTGCATTTTATCGTAGGATTTGGCGCCAAAGGGCAGGTATGAGTCTGGAGGCCTCGATGACAAGATGGCGATCACTTTCCTCGCTAGCCGCACTCCTTGTACTCACAGCCGTGGTAGCCGCCCCACGCGCTGCATCAGCCGACGCATTGGTCCAATGGCTTTTTGCGGCTGAGATGGGGCAACAACTTGGCCAGGGCGTGCGGAACTTCGCCGAATATCAGCGTATCCGCCAAGGCTGGCGGGAGAATATTGCTGCCGCAGAGCGCAAGCTCAAAGAGTGCGGTGGATGCGCCTCCGCCCGACAAGAGTTACGCGAGGCACGTGCGGTCGAGAATCGCTTTCAGGAGGTGGCTGGCCGGCTGGCGGCAACTGCTCGGATGTCGCCGGCCATGGCACGCCTGCTCGACATCGGTCTGCCATTGTCGGCTGGCCGCAGCGAGGAAGAACGCGTGCGGCAGTGCACGTTGGTGCGTAAGGAATGGCAAGAGGCGCTACCGGACTTCTGCCAGGAAACGGTCGATGCCTATCTCAATTGCGTGAAGGGCTACCAGCGCGAGCATGGCTTATGCGCCTGGAAGGGGGCGGTGCAGCCAGGTGCTCAATGCTGGCAGCTTCGCAAGCTACGCGACCTTTGTGCTGCTGGCGATTTTGCCGGCTTCCATGCCCGACAGGCCATTCAGGAGGCCCGAAGGCAGGGTGAGATCATTCCTGAATTGGTGGAGGGACCGCACACCAACGTCCTCTACGGCCGGGTGCCCGCAGGCTTCGAACCCGAACTGCCGCCGGCGGATGTCCTTCTTGAGGAACTCGCTCAGGACAGTGTTATTGCCATCAGTTTCAAGATGGACAAGACCGAGCCGGACAGCCTCGACGAAATCACTGTTCGGGACTTCCATTTTTCATTGGTCGACGCATATTCGCGATGCTTTGATGCCGGAGACCCCGCGGGCCAGATCGAGCGGCGGGTATGCGCTGATTTCGACGACATGAACTGGCTCTACGAAGAGCGTACGGTGCTGGTGTGCTCCTATGTGGGCGAACGCGAAAACCGGCCGATGCCAACGCACATCTTTTGGTACGCCAAACGGCCGGGCCTCGCTGATGAGAAAAATCTTCTACGGCGGTCGCATAGCCATCCGTTGCTGCGGATCGGCGAACCCCGCTTGGAATGTCCTGCCGACCTGAACGCCGCCAATCGCTTGCTGCAAGACCGGCAACGCGCTCTGGCCAAGCTCCGCACACGCGAGCCGCAAGTCCCTGCCGGGGAACAAATCCCCCGACCCGAATGGCAACAGCAACTGGTTACCGAGCGACAGGACCGCCATAAGGCGCGGCAGGCTCGCTTGAAAGCACGGCACGAGGCCATGGAGACTTTTCCGGTCGAGGGCGTCTACAACGCGCGCCTGATTGGCGAGCGCACCTCGGAACGCCGCTGCACCATCGCCCAGGTTGGCTCTGGCCGAAAGTTCGGCGTGATGTGCCGCGATGATGACGGCAGCCTCTCCGTAACCTCTGCACGCGTCATCAGCGGCAACCTTTCGGTAGCATGGCCTGAAGGCACCGTCGGTTATCTCGTCGATCTTGACCGGGCCAGCAACGAGCGACCGGCGCTCAGCGGTAACGCGCTCCACGCAGACCTCAAGGGTACGCTTGTCAGGTTAAGCGACCTGCCACCCCTTTCAGACTTGCCCGGCGAAGGCACTTACCAACTGGTGCTTGCAACAAGCGGAACCGAACAGAAGTTATCCTGCAGAATGACGCGCGACCAAGCCTATGATCCGCCGCGCTACCTAATTGCCTGCAAGGATACGCGCGGCCGGGAAGTCTCTAACGAGGGCCGGTCAAACCACCGATCGGCGACCGCCATCAAATTTGGACCGTGGTATCCCGAGAGCCCTGCAATGGCGGCGCGCGATCTAAACGACTATGGCTTCCTTATCGACCCCGATCATCCGGAGAACCTGAATGATCGCGTCGTCCTGGCCGGTTTTCCGATCCGATCCTTCAGAGGCTCTCCGATCCGCGCAACATTGATCGCTACCGATCCTGCAGCCGGGCTGATATCCGCGGATGAACAAACAAAGCCTACTGATGAACCGGTGACCCGCCGGGGAG